>JANYCE010000418.1 GCA_025360445.1 Betaproteobacteria bacterium | reverse complement strand
AAAGGGTTTGGCCTTGGATTCTGCTTTTCTCTCTCATCCTGTCCATCCTGTTAATCCTGTCGAATAGTTTTAGGTCGATGTTTGACAGGATTTACGGGATTAACAGGATAGGGTTTGGCCTTGGATTCTGCTTTTCTCTCTCATCCTGTCCATCCTGTTAATCCTGTCGAATGTCTTTAGATTTATAGATGCGGGTTTTGCGTTTATATTCCAAGCGCGCAGACCCGAAGTTGAGAAGCAAGCCGACGTCAATCCGGGTGGCCGTAAGGTAATTGACCAGTTGAACCTCATGGGCCGGAACAAGTGCCTGTACAGCTTTATTTTCAACGAGGATAACTTCCTGAACCAGCATGTCGGCCGAGAAATCACCGACAATGACATTGTCGTAGGCTACTTGAATCTTCCGCTCACATTCAACTGCAAACCCTGCTTTTCGCAATTCATAGGCGAGAGCATTCTGATACACCGACTCCAGAAAACCCGGTCCCAAGGCTCGATGGATGATCATGGCACAGCCGATGATCTTTTGCGTCAGTTCCTCGTGTTCCACGGTGCGTTTAGACGGGATCTACAGAATGGAAAGCGTCGCGACAACCCGCTTTCCAGTACAAATGTCAATGGATTGTTTTTGCTTCATGACGTTTTCCTGTAAATCCTGTTCATCCTGTCGAAGGTTTAAGGAAGGAAACCGATGCGCCGTTTCGGGCGCGCAGTTTGCGCATGGTCTTCGGCGATCAGCCGCTTGATGGCATCGAACACTGTCGCGAACTGCTCGTCGTATTTCTTTTCCATCGCATCTATCTTGCGCGCGAGGCTGCGGTTCGAGTCCATCAGGCGGCGCAACTGGACGAAAGTGCGCATGATGGCGATGTTCACTTCAATCGCGCGTGGCGAACGCAGCACGCTGGAGAGCATGGCAATGCCTTGTTCGGTGAAGGCGTAGGGGCGATAGGTCTGGCCGCGATGTTTGCGTGAACTCATCACAATTTGTGATGAGTTGGTATTCTTACCAGCCGATCCGGTCACAAATTGTGACCGGATACCCTCGTATTCTTCCACTGAGAGCTGGAACATAAAATCGGCTGGGAACCGTCCACGATTTCGCGCGACAGCCTGATTTAGCGCGCGCGCTTCCACGCCGTAAAGCGCGGCAAGATCAGCGTCCAGTAATATCTTTTCCCCGCGCACATAAAAGATTAGTGGCGCGAGGTTTTCAGGTTTTGGCTTGACGGCGGCCATCAACTTTTATCCACAAACGCTTGGCTGACCATCTTGTCAAACTCGCTCTGAACCTTAGCCTTGAAGTCCGCCTGCATCTGATAAATCTCAGTGAACTCGGCAAACGCCCAGCGGCCATAAGTGCCGAGATGGTTCACGCCCGGCACCCAATAGGTGTCCATGGTGGATTTCTTTTCCTTCGCATCCTCGCGGCGGTAGCCTTTGATCTCGACTATAAGATGCAGCAGATCATCGGGGCCGTGCCCGTCATCCACCAGCACGATAAAGTCCGGCAGATACTTGCGCGTTTCGGAGCCGTAACGGTAGGGGACTTCCAGACCGAGGTTGTGATTTTTGACGTAGGCGCGGACTTTTGGATGCGACTCAGCGACGCGGCAGAATTCGCCTTCCCAATCGCTGTCGAGAATAATCCAGTTAATCTGACAGGATTTCGAACTCGTCTCCCAGCGATCCGCGCGCGAAGTGTTGAAGCGAACATGTTTCGTTGAGCCGACAGGGTTGTATGCGTCGAGCAACGCCTTGATTGGTCGCTCGCCCAGAAATTTTCGAGTGATGGCGGCGGTAATCTTGTTGCAGGCCATGTCGGCCAGTTCCTGATACATCAGCAGCGCAGGATACGTGTCGCCTTTGCAGACCAGGCAGGTGTCAAGCCATTGCTTCGTAATGCGCTTGAGTTGTCCAAACAGATGAAGCTTCGGCTCTTCGCCGGGATCGCGCCATTTTGTATAGAGAAGCCGCTGCGTAACATGGAACACGAGCGTGGAGGGCCGCATGTCGCCCAAGTGTGAGAGGCTCATGTCGACGCCTTCACCGATGATGCCGGAATTGCGCGTGACGGAGGGTCCCACCAGATCGGGATTGAGTTCGAGGATGGACTCGTCATTGAAATCGGCGCTCAGCCGTTCCTCGGGCAGCTCAACTCGATAGCCTTCAACGCGGGGAAAGCGAATTTCGAGCGCGTCACGCTCCGGCCGAATAGCTTTGACTTGAACCGTTTCGCGCGGTGGCTGCGGCGGGGCAATGACCGGCTTTGCTGTGAAGTCAAACGGAATGCCGAATATATCGGCGTATTCGACATTAAAAAGACCCTTGTCCGGGCCGTCTTCATTCAATTCATATGATTGGCGACGCAGCGCGCGGCCGATCACCTGCTCGCACAGGAGTTGCGTGCCGAAAGCGCGGATGCCGAGTACATGCGTAACGGTGTTCGCGTCCCACCCTTCAGTGAGCATGGAGACGGAGACCACGCATCGAATATCGCTGCCGAGTTTGCCCGGTTTGCCAACGGTGTTCATCACCTCGCGCAACAGCTCCTGGTCGGTAATTTTGTCTGCCGATCGAGCGTCGCCGGTTCGCTCAATGATGTCGCGCCTGAATCGATCGATTTCGTCGGCGGCCATGCCACGAAAATTTTCATCGAGAGCGCCGCCGGCCTCGAGTTGCTCACTATCGATTAGCAGCGTGTTGGGTCGCGGAAATGGATTCCCCGTGGTGTCGTCGAAATTGCGAAAAAGTTTATGCCGTCCATTTACCAACCTCGGTAATCCGCTCGCGTCTTTTTGAAAAAAACCGGATACGAAGTCGTATACGAGCTTGGAGATTGCCGTGTTCTGACACACGATGATGAAGCACGGCGGAACCCGTACTCCTTTTTCCTGCCACAACTTGAATGTTTTTTCGTAATGGCCGTATAGCGCTTCGATCGCTGTTTGCAGGCGAGTCGGTAATTTGAGTGGGTCGAGTTCCTCGCCTTGACCGCGGCCTTTTTTTGGCATGTCCTTGCGGATGTTTTCCCAGAGGTTGCGATAAACCGGCATCTCTTCGCCGGGAATATTTTCCGCAACCGGCACGCGCGGCAGCTTGACGATGCCGCACTCGATCGCATCCATAAGCGAGAAGTCGCTGATCGTCCATGGGAACAAGGTGCCCTCGACGTAACCCGAGCCGCTGAGGAAGAACGGGGTCGCAGAAAGGTCTATCACGCGGGCGAGCCCAAGCTTGCGATTTACTGCTTCGAGGCCAGAAATCCACATGCGCGCGGCTTCCTTGTTTTTCTCCGCCTCTTTACGTTCATCACCCTTGAGATCGTCCTCTTCCTCCGCATCGGGTTTTTCCCGGTAGCAGTGATGCGCCTCGTCGTTCAATACCAGGATGTTCTTCATGCCCATCAGATCCGGCATGACTCGCTGAATCATCTGACCTTCGGTTTCTTCAGTCTGAAGATCATCGCCGGTGCGGCCTTTGAGAAGCTGGCGACCGCCTTTCGAAAGCTCGATGCGCTCACGGAGTTTGAACGCGTGGTAATTCGTGATGACGATCTTGGCGCGATGCACGTCGTCGAGCATGTCATTCGGCACCAGCTCGCGATCCTTGTAATAACTATCCGGGTCATTCGGCTGCAGGACGCGCAGACGATCCTTGATAGTTAAACCCGGCGCAACGACGAGGAAGCCGCGCGTGAAATTCTTGCTTCCGGCGCGACGAACTGCATTGATGGTTTGCCACGCGATGATCATCGCCATGACAGTAGTCTTGCCTGCACCAGTAGCCAGTTTCAACGCGAAGCGCATGAGTTCGGGGTTGGCATCTTTGTTCGCGCCCGCCAAATATTCGAGCAAGCGCTTTCCGGCGCTTGATTGAGGGGCTACCTCGGTCAACCAGATCGCAGTTTCGACGGCCTCTATCTGGCAGAAAAACGGGCGGACATCGCCAAACTTGTGGTGCCGCCAATGTTGCAACAATCGCGCCGATTCGGGAGTGATTTGCCATTGGCTCGGATTGGGCAAGGCGCGCCAAGCATCAACGTTTCGGCGAACTTCATTAATATTAGAAGTGGGGTCGTATTGCTGCTTTTCGGTCGAAAGCCCCTTGCCCTCGTCAAATACAAAGCCAGGTTGTGCCTGATTAGCCTTGCGCTTTTTAGGCTTTGGGATCGGCGTAATGAATTTGGCGGTGCGCCGGTGATCGAGGGTCTTTTGCGTCGGCTGTCCGTCGTCGTCGAGCTCCCAATGCCTTGCCGGGCGCTCGTAAGGCGAGTTCAGAATGGGATGGTCAAAGAACGGATTGGACGTACTCACTATCACGCTCCCATTATTTATTAGTATGTGCGCTCCTCCTGCATATCGAAGGCGCCCACGGCAATGCCGCTAGTCGGTAATTTACAATACTGTCCAGCTTAATCCTAGCTGCCGGGTCCGAGACTTCGCAGAATTTCATCACGTCAGGCCCCCCGTTCCTCATGAATACGTCGCTCTCATCCTGGATCACATCGTCAGCGGCAAATGTGGCGTCATCACTTGCTCAAGACAGTCGCGGCTCAAATCAGAAATATTGCGGCAGCCAAGGTAGGCGAGCGTGCGGCTGATTTCCTCGCGATAGAAGTTGATGGCGCGTGCGGCGCCGGCTTCTCCGCCGACCGTCGTGCCCCATAACGTTGTTCGCCCCACCATCACCAGCTTGGCACCGATCGCGAGCGCCTTTACCACGTCACTTCCGCGGCGAAATCCGCTATCGACGATGACGGTCGTGCGGCTACCCACCGCATCCACGATTGGCGCCAGCGCTTCGATCGGCGCCATCGAACTGTCGAAATTTCTACCGCCATGGTTGGAAACGATGATCCCGTCGACGCCGCGCTCGATCGCGCGTTCGGCATCGCGCGGCGTGAGGATGCCTTTTACAAGCAGTTTGCCGGGCCACATGTCGCGCAGCACTGATAGATCGTCCCACGAAAGCGAATCGTTCTTGGTCTTGCGTTCGGCGGTGGAAACATGGGTAAACTTTTCCGTCATGCCTTCAGGATAGTTGGCCCGCGTCGGCATGCCGCCGGACATCCAATAACGCATGATTACGTTTAGGAGCCAACCCGGTTTCGCCAGCACTGCCGCCGTGTTTTTTCTTGTGTAACGAAACGGCACGGTATAGCCGTTGCGGATGTTGTACTCCCGGTTCGTGCCCACCGGTCCATCGAGAGTGACGACGAGCGCTTCGAACCCGGCGTTCTTGGCTCGGTCGACGAGGATGTGCGACATGCTCACGTCAGACCACATGTAGAGCTGAAACCATAGCGTGCCACCGACGAGCTTGGCAACCTCCTCCATGCTCGTCTGCGAGCCGGTGGCGAGGGTAAACGGAATGTTTGCGGCTTTCGCCGCGCGCGCGAGCTCAAGTTCGCCCTTGTACCAGAGCATGCCCGCCGGCCCCGTGGGTGCGATGCCGAGCGGCATGCCGTGTTTTTTTCCAAACAGCGTGATTTCCTGGTTGCGCTTCGAAACGTCGATCAGCACCTGAGTTTTCAGCTTGATGCGCTCAAAGGCCGCGCGATTGTTGCGCAAGGCGACCTCGTCCTCAGTACCGCGGTCAACAAACTCGAATAACCACTTCGGCAAGCGCTTGCGCGCCATGTGACGCATGTCGTGATTGTTGAGTGCCTCATTTACATTTCCGCTAAACATCATTTCCCCTTTGTGCAATTGTTTACGTCAATCGATTCGTCGAGATTAACTTCGTCGAGTGTTATACCGACGCGCGGGCGCCCGCCATGTCTGCGGTCACTGTAGCGCGCCGCGTTGGAGCTTTGCGTCCCGCACGACTTTCGCCCATTTCGACAGCTCGGCGTTCACATGGCTCGTCATCTGCTCTGGCGAACTGCCGATCGGTTCCAGCTCGAAGCTTGCAAATTGCTGGCGCACTTCGGCAAGCGCGAGCACCTTCACTATTTCCTGATTAAGCCGCAGCACAACGGCAATTGGCGTTCGTGCAGGCAAGACGATGCCATACCAGCCCGTGGCTTCGTAACCCGGCACGCCGGCCTCCGCGACCGTGGGCACCTCCGGTAGAGTCCGCCAGCGCCTGGCGCCCGTCACGGCGAGCATGCGCAGGCGGCCGGATTTCACGTGTGGCATGGCGATTGGAATCGGGCTGAACATCAATTCGACCTGGCCGCCAATCACATCATTCACAGCCGGCGCACCGCCTTTATAAGGAACATGGTTCATATCGACGTTAGCCAGCGACTTGAACAGCTCGCCCGAGAGATGCAGCGAACCACCTGTCCCCGAGCTTGCAAAATTAAGTTGCCCCGGCCTTGTTTTCGCAAGCGCAATAAGGTCCTTGATCGACTTTACGGGCAACGTGGGATTGACGATGACAATGAAATCGGTCAGCGCGAGCAACGACACGTGACTGAAATCCTTCGCGATATCGAAAGGAACATCGGTATAAACGCTTGGATGGATCGTGGAACTCGCGCTGATCATTGAGATTGTGTATCCGTCCGGCGCCGCACGCGCGGTCATCTGTGTTCCGATCATGCTATCGGCGCCGGGTCTGTTGTCCACAGTCACCGGCACACCAAAGCTTTCCGTAAGCTTTTGGCTCACTATGCGCGCGACGATATCGTTCGGGCCCCCGGGGGTAAAGCCAACAATGAATCGTATTCCTTTGGCCGGATAGTTCTGGCCGAGGACCGGTTGGGCAAATACGGTCAGCATCAACCATAACGACGTATTCAAATACATTCTATGTGGCCACATACAATTTTCCTTAAGTGGACTTTGGGACGGATGTGCCTCGCGTGTATGCCGTTGTTATTCAACGTGCCGGCTTACATCAATCCCATCCAAAAGAGGGTCTTTTTACCCGAGTCGATATCATCCTTGCGGACGTATTCGAGACGCCCGTCGCGCAGCGCACGGAAGATTGCAAGTGAGACGGGGATGGCGGTCACCGTACTGCCACGGCGCGCGGGCTGCTTCCGCGCGTATCGGCATGCTGAATGACTGATGGCTCTGCGGACTCGCCGTCGAGACGGAACACTGCGATGTTGTTTTCGCCGAGTGGGAGGACGTCAGTTTCGCCATCCTTCGTAATTTCGTCGCAACGGTTCGCGACATACACATGCGTACCGTGCGGATGAATATGAATCGGGCCCGCGAGTTGCCGCGCTCGCGTACCGTTGGTTTTGTCGGCCAATGTGCGCCTGGTGAACAAGCTTCCAGGCGGCACCGTGCCCGCGCGGTCGATGGTGTGCACGCAGAGGCTGTTGCCGCGCTCCACCGATACGTAAACCCACGGTTTAACGGGATGCACGTCGAGGTGGCGCGATCCTAACCCGGGTTGATAGTCGACCTGATAGTGCACGAGTTCTTCGCCCATGCTCGCGTAGAGATTAGTCGTTTTCTCCTCCATTATTTTTACGGGTATTGCGCGTGCCTTGCCGGCATGCTGGAGCTCGAGCGTATCACCGCGGGCTGATTCCAGAACGAGATTATACGGAATGAACTACATACATTTTGGGATGAACAAGTGTACCTGCGATGACTTCGCTCATCTGCAAAATAAAAAATTTCGAATTCCATATTCGCGCGCGGTGGCGCGCGGGCTCGGTGAGTTGTGGGGGCAGCCGGTCATTGTGGACAACCGCCCGGGTGCTGGCGGCAATATCGCCGCAGAGATAGTGGCGAAAGCACCGGCTGACGGTCACACGCTGCTGCTCGGTGTATTCGCGCATGCAGTCAATCCGAGTCTTTACGGCGGCAAGCTGCCTTTTGACGCATTGAAAGACTTTGTGCCCGTTATCCTGTGCGCATCTTCAGCTAACATCCTGGTGGTGCATCCGTCATTGCCGGTAAAGTCTGTCAAGGAAATGATTGTGCTTGCGAAGGCCCGGCCAGGAGCGATCACCTACGCATCGGCCGGTAACGGTACCGCGAGCCATCTGGCAGGAGAGCTGCTCAAAATGCAGACGGGCATCGACATTGTTCACGTGCCTTATCGCGGCACCGGACATGCGCACACCGATCTTATGGGAGGCCGCGTCACCATGTTCTTTGCTGCCATGGCGGGCACGCTGCAAAGCGTGCAGGCCGGCCGCTTACGTGCGCTCGGCGTCACGACGCTCAAACGCTGGCCCGGCGCGACGACTGTTCCCACAATGATAGAGGCGGGCGTGCCTGGTTTCGAAGTCAATTCATGGTCGGGATTGCTGGTGCCGGCAGGTACGCCTAAGGAGATTGTCGATCGGCTCAACGTCGAGGTCGCGCGCATATTGCGCTCGGTGGAGACCCGCGAGCGTTTGTACTCGTTTGGCGCAGAGCCTATCGACAACACGCCGGAGCAATTCACGGCTTATATCAAATCTGAAATGATGAAATGGGCGAAGGTTGTGAAGTCTGCCGGCCTGCGCGCAGACTGACACAGCCAAGACAGATATATCTTTGGGTCAAGCTGACCGTGCCTTACCAGATGGCGACCGCTCCGGGAGTCGGGGACTCGACCGTCATCTCCGGGGCATCGATAGCAGCGGCATGACCGCATCATGGGGCGCCGACTATCCCTTCCTGTCGAATGCCGATCGCATTAACTCGATCGATCTATTCAATCTGATGACGAAGTGGATGCGGATGAAGCAATGCGCCAAAGATATTAGTTAATAGTTAACGTCGAGTCTGCGACTTTTTAGGAGACGAAATTAGCGCACTGAAACAAAATCGTCCGTGCGACTAATGCTTGCCTCGAATTATCACCCGTTGAGAGTTGAAAGGGACCGGATGGCCGAACCGCTGCGCAACATCGTGAAGAACACCTTCAAGGACAAGTTGGCCGCCGGCCAGGTCGCATCGTCTCTGCCGCGCGAACGCGGTGGAGCGCATGAGCGATCTCGTGTTGCACTCCGACCGGTTATCAACACGCGAGCTTGCGTGCGGATTAAGTGCGTAATAATATTTTTATATTAAGCTCAAGTAAGTTTTGCTCGCTGTGATGAGCATGACGCGCAAATTGAATGCCCTGGAATCTCCGCCGATCGCCGAAAGCGGATTGATGGTTACGACGTAACGCTGTGGTATTCACTCGTTGCACCCGCACCGCCGATTATAAAAGGAGTCGCAATGCCCACCCCCCGTGTCCTGATCGCTGCAATCCTGTGTGCTTCGTCCAATTCTGCGTTCACTCAGGATTACCCCGCGCGCGCTGCGCGCATGGTGGTGCCGTGGACGGCGGAGGGCACCGCGGATTTGATGGCACGCATCGCGAGCCAGAAGTTTTCGGAGAGCTTCGGCCAGTGTTTGTGAGTTGCGCTAAAATATCGCTTCCTTTGGGGAGTAGTCGCCGTCTTTGAGACGGGAACGCGTCAACATACTTGGTCGTCAGACCATGGCGCATTCGGAAACCGCAGACGCGGACTTGACGAGACCATTGGCACCAGTGCATTGCTCATGGGTTGGGCGGAGGCGCTGTGCCATTGTCTTGTCCGCCCGACCCACGGAGTTCCCAAAATGGAAGCCTTCCTGGTCTCGACCGGCGTCGTCGCCCTCGGTGAAATTGGCGATAAAACACAATTGCTGGCGCTTCTGCTGGCGGCACGATACCGACGACCGGTTCCAATAATCTTAGGTATTCTCGTTGCCACACTGGTCAACCACGCCATGGCCGCGGCGGTCGGCGCCTGGATCACGACCGTTGTCTCGAAGGATGTTCTGCGCTGGGTCCTCGGCGCTTCATTCGTGCTGATGGCCGGATGGGTTTTAGTGCCCGACAAATGCGATGAAAAAGACACCAAGGCTTGCCGCTGGGGGGTATTTGGCACGACTGTTTTTACGTTCTTCCTCGCTGAGATGGGCGACAAAACACAATTGGCGACGGTCGCACTCGCCGCCAAATATTTTTCTTTGATTCCCGTTATCGCGGGAACCACGCTCGGAATGTTGCTCGCAGATATCCCTGCCGTATTGCTGGGTGACAAAGCGGCAACCAGGATTTCTCTCAAGCTGGTGCGCGGCATTGCTGCTGCGATCTTCGCGATCCTGGGAGTTCTCGTCTTGCTCAATGTCGGCAACCGGCTATGACAATGGCGGTTGCTCCAACCGTGGCATCCAGGATTTGCCCGACATAACATCCATATAGACACCGGTCGCATGCATGTTCAGACCTTAGTCCATGGCGCTAAGTTGAGACTATCAGTACGCTTCGAAGGAACCCCATGATTACATTTGACCGCTTGAGTCTTACACGCCAGTTTCTGGTGGCGAGTTTCCCGGTTCTTCTGTTGGGTATGCTCGTTATTGGACTGTGGGTAACGCGCGAAATTGAGCGGGGGGTAGTCAGCCGCCTCGGTTCTGTGACAAGCCTTTACGTCGACAGTCTCGTCGCGCCGCACCTGCAGCATCTGCTCACGGAAGATGCGCTCGAAATGCGACATCGCAAAGCGCTCGACACGCTGCTGACCGATACGCCGCTCGGCCGCAAAATAATTGCGTTCAATATCTGGCGTCCCGACGGCCGCGTTTTGTATAGCACCAACGCCCTCATCACCGGCCAAACGTTTGCAGTGGGCGAGGGACTCGCCACGGCGCTGCGCGGCGATATCTATTCGAAAATCATCGAGCGATCCGAACTCGAGCACGGCCCCGCCAACAGCAGTTGGCCGCTGCGGCTCATCGAAACATATACGCCGGTGCACGCGCAGGCCGGGGGCGAGATCGTGGGGGCTGCCGAGTTTTACCAAACGACCGAAGAGTTAATGCGGGAGTCGAGCGCTGCCCAGCAACGCAGTTGGCTGATTGTCGCCGCTACTATGTCGGTCATGTATCTGTTGCTCTTCTGGCTGGTGCGGCGCGGCAGTCAGACGATCGGCATGCAGCGGCGGGAACTGCGCGACCGCGTCGCGGAATTATCGACGCTGGTCGCGCGCAATGCGCAGCTCGACGCCAAAGTGCGGGGGGCTGCCGCGCGCACCACGGCGATCAACGAGCGCTATTTACGGCGCATCTCAAGCGATTTGCATGACGGTCCCGGCCAGGATTTGGGATTTGCGCTGATGCGTCTGGAGACTATAGCGACGCGTTGTGCGTGCGCGACCGCAGAAGCCGATAGCGCCTGCAACCGGATCGGGGAACTCAATACAGTTCGCTCCGGGCTCGAATCTGCGCTCGCCGATCTGCGTGCGATCTCGGCCGGATTGCGGCTGCCGGAACTCACCGACCTTTCGACGCACGATGTTGCCGGCCGTGCTGTGCGTGACTATGAGCGCAAGACCGGGGCGAAGGTAGCCTTGGTAACAACAGGCGGGG
Source organism: Betaproteobacteria bacterium (assembly GCA_025360445.1). Taxonomy (GTDB): domain Bacteria; phylum Pseudomonadota; class Gammaproteobacteria; order Burkholderiales; family SG8-41; genus PALSA-1004. The sequence continues at coordinate 1,569 of JANYCE010000418.1, read as the reverse complement.
CGAGGGCAACCGCGCTCCCCGTCAAAATAACGCTCTACCGATTATTGCAAGAATCGTTGGCGAACGGGTTTCGCCACGCCGGTGGCGTCGATCAGCGCGTGAGTCTTTCGCACCGCGAAGCCGAGTTGTGTGTCGAGATCAGCGATGGAGGGCCGGGTTTTCACGCCACCGATGCAAGCGTCGCCAACGGAATAGGACTGGCCGGAATGCGTGAGCGCGTGCGGGCACTCGGCGGGTCGTTTCATCTGGAATCGAGTCCGGGGCACGGCACTGTTATCAAGGCATCGCTACCGACGCGGGTTCCGGGCGGTGATGATGAGTGAATTCTTAAGCGTGCTCGTAGTTGACGATCATCCGCTGTTTCGCCAGGGCGTCGTGCATTCACTGAGCGCCGAGCCCGGTCTCGCGGTGGTGGGTGAGGCTGCATCGGGTGAAGCGGCTTTGAAGCTTGCGCAGGAGTTAATGCCGGACATCGTGCTGCTCGATATAAGCATGCCCGGATGGGATGGCATCGTCACCGCCGAGCGCATAGCGACGGCGTGCCCGGCCACTGCGATCGTTATGCTGACGGTGTCTGAGGACCCGGACAAGTTGCTTGGCGCCTTCAAGGCCGGTGCGCGCTCTTATGTCTTGAAGGGCGTGTCCGCGCACGAACTCGCGCGGGTTGTCCGCGCCGCGGCAGCAGGAGACTCCTATGTGTCCCCGTCTATTGCATCGGAAATGCTGATTGCGCTCACGCGCGAAAAAGCCCCGGATCCGTTGCAGGAACTCACCGCGCGAGAACGGGAAATTCTCCGTTTGATCGGCACCGGCCTGACAAACCGGGAAATCGGGCTGCGCCTCGCATTATCCGAGAAGACCATCAAACATTATGTAACCAACATCCTGCAAAAGCTTCAGGTCAGAAGTCGGGTCGAAGCGGCTCTGTACGCGGCGCGGTCTATGAGAGATGCGCCTTGATCGTCGTCGCACTTGAACGCTTGCATATTTAAGGAGAACACGTTGTGACAAAACAACCAGCAAAAAATTGCGCCCAAACTATTCCCGAGTTGCCGAAATACCCCGTCAGCATTGCGGAGGCCTGGCTGCCTACGCTTGATTTGGGCGTCGAAGGCACAGACGAGGGGCGCCGCTTGTATGCCAGATACGTGCGCGCGCTGGCGTTGCTCTGCGAGTGCGTCCCGTTTGTGGACGACGAAGACTATGTCTCGCTGGTCGACGAACTGCTGGCAGATGCGTGCAAGCATTACCCGCTCGAATGGCGCCAGGCCGGGTTGCGCCGCGAGCTTGCGCTGCGGGCGGCCGACCCTCAATAGCGCGGCGAATTCAGTTGGAGATGGAAAGGAAGCCCGGAGTGTGTCCGGCGAAAAGTCTTACAACCGCATATGTCTTTTTCCTGCATCGCCCGTCGCGCGATAAGAATAATAATCGTGACTATTCAGCCTGAAGCTATTGTACAAATAGTACGCAGTGTGTATGCTGTGATGCATGGACGAACTGCCGGATCTTTCGCGCCTTACGCACGACCAGAAAGACGATCTGATCCGGATGCTGTTTCCGTTGATCGAG
>JANYCE010000369.1 GCA_025360445.1 Betaproteobacteria bacterium | reverse complement strand
GCCAGCGCCGGCGCCGAGCACGCTTGACACTGACTGCAACCGTCACAGGCCTTATCGGTGTCGGCAGACGCGTGCTGATGGTCGGCGTGATCGTGTTCGGCCGCCTCCACGACCGGCGCACCATCCTGTGCGGATTGCTGGTGAGTCGCTGCCGTTGCTTTGTCCTGACTGCAAAGCGGCATCGCAACCGCGTGCAGGTTTTGCAGCGGCAGGCCGGCAATCAGCATCAACAGAGCGAGTCTTTTCAAAAAATGTTTCACGCGCCTATTCTAATCATCCAGTGTCAGGTGTAGCAAGTCTAAGCAGTGACAAAGTCTTAACCCGCAAGTTCAATTACGGAAACACTGAACACGTTTGTATTCGTCGTTCCGGCGGACACTGGAATCCAGTGCATTCAAACGCCTGGGCACCGGCCCCGGCTTACAACCTGCCGGGGCAGGCTCTCACGCGCCGGAGCGACGAACTTAAGCAGAGGCGCCTTATTGAGCGTTTCATAATGGATGACAATCGGAACGCTCAATCCCCCGCCCCTCTCCCGAAGGAGAGGGTGAGAATGGCACTAACCCGCTGTCGCGAATTAGTGAACCATCAATAATTCATTCGGTATCGACCTTAATCCAGGTTCTTTCCCATGGCTGGAACTACGAAGAAAAAAAGCCGTGTAACATACTACCCCTGAGTATCGTAGCAGCCAGGTTTGGAGAACTCCATGTCCCACGTTACACACGACAAAAATAAAACATTAGCGCGCATACGCCGGATTCGAGGTCAGGCCGAAGCGCTGGAGAGAGCCTTTGCACAGGAAAACGAGAGCGCATCGATTCTGCAACAGATCGCCGCGATCCGTGGCGCGATTAATGGGCTGCTGATGGTAGTTCTGGAGCGACAACTACATGAGCATGAATCATCGAGCGCACCTGCCAAGCAGCATCATCTACAGCATAAACAACTTATGCACCTTTTAAAAATATGCTTGAAGTAATCCGTTCGTCTGCGACGTGCGTGACGGCACCGATCAATAATAGTAAGAACATGCGCACAGCAATGCGGGGGCGGTGCGTTTTAATTGGAAAGTGCAATCGATTGTTGTTTGCAATGATAGTCATGTCTTTTGCCCCGATAGCAATCGCTGCAGGAGTGCAAACGCTCGACATGGTCGACGTCACGGAGTCGGCTGGCAATTTGATGGGCACTGCGGACTCCGCCAGCCAAGGTATGGTGCCCGGCAAACAACTCGAAGCGACTCCGAACTACCGTCCGGGCGAGATACTCGAGGCAGTGCCGGGTTTAATCGTGTCGCAGCATAGCGGCGAAGGCAAGGCCAATCAATATTTTCTGCGCGGCTTCAATCTTGATCACGGCACAGACCTCGCATTGAGCGTCGACGGCGTGCCGGTCAACATGAGATCGCACGCGCATGGCCAGGGTTGGAGTGACATGAATTTCCTGATACCTGAATTGGCCGCCGGCTTGCAATACAAAAAGGGGCCGTATTATGCCGACGAGGGAGATTTTTCGGCTGCTGGCGCCACGAACGTGCAACTGATGAATCAACTCGACCGGGGCATTGCCGCAGTCAGCGCCGGCGGTTTCGGCAACCGGCGAATGCTGATTGCCGACTCGCCCTCGGTTGGCAGCGGCAACCTGCTTTACGCGCTTGAGCTTTTCCATAACGACGGGCCATTCACGAATCCCGACGATTACCGGAAGATGAACGCCGTTCTGCGCTACAGCCAGGGCAGCGCACAAAATGGATTCAACATTACTGCGATGGCGTACCGGGGCAAATGGAATTCCACCGACCAGATCCCGCAGCGCGCGGTCGACCGCGGTCAAATCGGCCGTTTCGATGCGCTCGATCCCAGCAACGGCGGCGAAGCCCATCGTTACACCCTGTCGGGTGGCTGGCGCCGCAGCTATGCAGGCGGTTTAACCGAGGCGAATGCCTATGTGGTGAGCAGCAAGCTCGGCTTGTTCTCGAATTTTACTTATTTCCTTAACGATCCGATCAATGGCGATCAGTTCAAGCAAGCTGACAAGCGGGTCTTATCAGGATTTAACGTGAAGCAGACCTGGTTGGGCAACTGGGGCGGCCGCGAAGTCGAGAACAGCGCTGGCGTGCAGGTCCGCAACGATAATATTTCATTGGGATTGTTTAGCACCCGGGCCCGCACAGTACTTGCAACCACGCGCCAGGATCATGTCGTCGAAACGAGCGGCGGAGTATTTTTCCAGAATAATCTGCGATGGGCCGACAAATTCCGGACCGTCGCCGGGTTGCGTGGTGATTTTTTTCGCGGCGACGTAGCGAGCGATAACGCGGCCAACTCAGGCAAGACGAGCGATCACCTGGTCAACCCGAAACTCAGTTTGATTTTTGGCCCGTGGGCAAAAACCGAATACTACGTGAATTGGGGGCGCGGATTTCACAGCAACGATGTGCGCGGCACCACGCTCACCGTCGATCCGACCACAGGCACGCCGGCGAATAGAGTCCCATTGCTTGTCCGTACCTCAGGTTATGAGGTCGGATTCCGCAGCGAGCTCATCCCTCGATTGGAGACGTCTTTCACGGTATACCAACTCGATTTCGAGTCGGAGTTGTTGTTTGTCGGCGACGCCGGGACTACTGAGGCAAGCCGGCCCAGCAGGCGCGTTGGCTTTGAGTGGACTAACCATTACCAGCCGGCGCCGTGGTTGCTGATCGATGCGGATATCGCATTCGCGCGCGCCCGCTTTTCGAATACAGATCCGGTGGGCAATCGCATACCGGGCGCGGTCGAAGGCGTGGCGACATTGACCGCGACAGTAGATGAACTGGGTCCGTGGTACGGAAGTACGCGGTTGCGCTATTTTGGCCCACGCCCGCTTATTGAAAATAATACTGTGCGATCGCATTCAACTACCCTGGTCAGCACGCGCGCGGGCTACAAGTTCGACAAGAAACTGCGGATGCAGCTCGACGTGTTTAATCTGTTCAATCGCAAGGCGTCGCAAATTGATTACTTCTACGCTTCGCGTCTGCCGGGCGAACCTGCCGCCGGCGTGAGTGACACGCACTTCCATCCGGTTGAGCCGCGCTCGCTGCGCGTGGCGTTAATCGCAAACTTTTAACACTGCGTCTCGATGCTCGCCTCACGTGCAGCATGCGCCATTGCATTTAACAATCCAGCATCGTCTTATTTGCATCATCCGCCTCCGGATGCATACCGCCGAGCGCAATTCCAAGCATGATCGCAAAGGTCAAGCGGGGATAATTTAGATGTCCATACTTAGCGGCGGCATTGCGATCAAAGTTCATAGATTGTCTTTTTGATCTGCCGCGGGAAATATCGCAGTCGCCCGCGAAACTGTCTGCCCGCGTTCCCCACTTAATTCCCGCTATTCAATAGCTGGCTCAAGCGTTCGGCGCGAAGTCTGCGGCGACGCAACCGACCCCACGGCGTATGAAAGAGAACCAAAGCTTCGCCAAGCGTTTCATCAGCCCCTCCCCTCAAACTGGAAACCTTTCGCAGCCGCAGCACGTTGCCAGTCACCGACACCGAGCCATTGGAATCCAGTTACTAACGCGGGATATATACCCATCACTAAGTCTCAATCGTGGCGGCATCGCGATGCCGGTAATTTCGTGCGTTTTCCCGCGATTCAAACCTAAACTTTGCCGAACAGTACCGGCGAAACTGTCCTATAGGTTGTCACTAGTACAGGCGGAATTATCAGCCATTGCAGTAGCGGCGACAGGCCAATACCGTAAATTGTTGGCATGTCCGATGTATAGCTCCAGGCGCCCGCTCGATAAACGTTGTACCACTCACTCCATACGGTGAATGCTGACGCGCCAATCATGACGATGAGGCAGCCTGCTACCGGCCGGGTGCGCGGCCAGTCGATTCTGTTTAGCAGAACTCCGGTAAGTGAAAACGTGCTAATTGCGATCACGACGTCACCCAATGAGCAGTGCACCACTGCACGGGCGAGGCCAATTCCGTCTGCCTCCGACCATAGCGTGTAGAGCCTCACGTGCGCGATTTCCCAAACGAGATTGAAAATAAATGCGAACACTGACCACCAGCCAAAGGAGCGGATGACCCTTGGTGCATTCGTCACTGCATCACCGTCTGGACAGTTTTGTACGGGAAGACGGTTGCGCGACGCGATAACTTTGTCAGACGGATCACGCTACATCATCCCGTTCATCATCGTCCCATGCATAAAAAACATTCCAAGAATTGCGATCAGTGCGATCACACCGATCGCAGCCAATAGATACAACACGGTCTTCATAAGTAGTCCCTTCTTCGAAACATATCCATGCCCTTCATGTCTTTACGCTTGCTCATGTCCATGCCCTTCATATCGCCGGATTGCGCCGTTGCGAAACCAGCCGGGATGAGCATTGCGACAGCTAACAGTTTGATGACTTTCATTTTGGTTCTCCGTTCAGAGCAGCGCGGTTAAAAAAACGGAATCGAGGACTGGAACTACCCATTGCACGCGGCCTGCGCATCAACAGATACGCCGCCGGAATTACGAACATCGACAACAATGGCGCGGTAATCATGCCGCCGACCATCGGTGCCGCAATGCGCTGCATGACCTCGGAGCCCGTTCCGCTGCCGAACATGATGGGTAACAAGCCGGCAATGATCACCGCTACGGTCATTGCCTTCGGCCGCACGCGCAGCACTGCGCCTTCATGAATAGCGTCTTCGAGTAACTGCGCGGATGGCGCTTGACCCGTCGCCAGTCGGGCGTCCCACGCTTGTCTTAAATAAAGCAGCATGATCACGCCGAATTCAGCGGAGACACCCGCTAACGCGACGAAGCCGACCGCGCTCGCCACCGAAATATGGTGTCCCAGCAGGAACAGCAGCCAGAAACCACCGACCAGAGCGAACGGCAATGTCGCCATGATTAGCAGTGCTTCGTCGACGCGCTTAAAGGTGAGATAAAGCAACACGAAGATGATGAGCAGCGTAGCGGGCACCACAATTTTTAGCTTGGCCGTGGCTCGTTCAAGATATTCGAACTGTCCCGACCACGACACCGAGTAACCCGCAGTCATTTTGACTTCCTTGGCTACCGCATTCTGCATGTCAGCTACCGCCGATTTAAGGTCCCGTCCGCGAATATCCACGTACACCCAGCCGGAGAGTCGCGCATTTTCCGACCTCAGCATGGGTGGCCCGTCCATCACGGTGATGGCGGCTACGTCCGCCAGGCGGATCTGCGCGCCGCGTTCGGTAAGCACGGACAAGTTGCGGATTTTCTCGACCGAGTCGCGCGTCTCGCGCGGATAGCGCACGTTGATCGGAAAGCGCTGCAGACCTTCGATCGTTTCACCGATGTTGTCGCCACCGATGGCTGACGACACGATGCTCTGCACGTCGGCTATGTTCATGCCGTAACGCGATGCCGCATCGCGATTTATTTTCACGTCGATATAACGCCCGCCGGTGAGGCGTTCTGCCAGCGCCGATGTCACGCCCGGCACGGTCTTGACGATGCGTTCTATTTCGCCGGCGATGCGGTCGATTTCTGCGAGATTCGCGCCCGCGACTTTCACCCCGACCGGGCTTTTGATGCCGGTCGCCAGCATGTCGATACGATTGCGGATCGGCGGCACCCAGATGTTGGAAAGCCCGGGCACCTTGACGATGCGGTCAAGTTCTTCGACGAGCTTGTCCGGCGTCATGCCCGCGCGCCACTCGCTGCGCGGCTTGAACTGAATGGTGGTTTCGATCATTTCGAGCGGCGCCGGGTCGGTAGCCGTTTCGGCGCGTCCCGCCTTGCCGAAGACGCGCGCCACTTCCGGCACCGTCTTGATCAGCCGGTCCGTCTGCTGCAGCAATTCGGACACCTTGCCTATCGAAATTCCCGGCAGCGCTGAGGGCATATAAAGCAGATCGCCTTCATCGAGCGGCGGCATGAACTCGCCGCCCAGTTTTGCGGCGGGGTACAGGGTCGCCGCCGCGAGCAGCAGTGCAACACCGAGTGTGGCTTTCGGGAATCGCAACACAAAATTCAGCAACGGCGCGTACATTGCGATCAGCCAGCGATTAAGCGGGTTTGCCTGCTCCGGCG
>JANYCE010000365.1 GCA_025360445.1 Betaproteobacteria bacterium | reverse complement strand
AAGACGGGAACCATTGCCAACATCAACGCGCAACAATACTCCTCGTTCCGCCTCCCCCTACCGCCGCTGGAGGTGCAGAAGGAGATCGTGGCGGAGATCGAGGGCTACCAGAAAGTCATCAACGGCGCCCGCGCCGTCCTCGACCACTACCGCCCCCACATTCCCATTCGCTCCGACTGGCCAATTCCGACTTTTGAAGATGCGCCCTTTCAAATCATCGATGGTGACCGAGGAGCAAACTACCCAAGCAAAGAGGACTTCTCGCCATCCGGCCATTGCCTTTTTCTAAATACGAAGAATGTTCGTTCCGATGGATTCAAGTTTGACGAGTTGGAATTTATCAGTGTGAAGAAAGATCAAGCCTTGCGAAAGGGCAAACTTGAGCGCGGCGATGTACTGCTTACGACACGCGGGACAATAGGAAACACTGCTCTCTATGATGCGTCGGTCAAGTTCGACCACATCCGCATCAATTCCGGCATGCTCATTTTTCGACCAGACATCACCCAAATCTCAAGCAGCTATCTCTTTCATTTCTTTCAATCCGAAAATTTCCGAGAGCAGAGAGAGGCAATTGTCTCAGGAGCCGCACAGCCTCAACTGCCGATTCGCAGTCTCAAAGAGGCGAAAATCCCCCTTCCGCCCCTCGCCACACAGAGGGCCATCGTCGTCGAGATCGAAGCCGAGCAGGCGCTGGTGGCCGCCAACCGCGAACTGATCGCCCGCTTCGATAAAAAAATCCAGGCCACCCTCGCCCGCGTTTGGGGCGAAGAGGAGTTGCCCAAAGCGTCTGGTGCTGAAGATTCAATTAAATTGGCGGCCACCGCGTCTGCTTGATATCGTCATGCCAAACCCGCAAGCCCTGACCGTCATCGAAATCATCCGCCGCCTTGAGCAGGGCGTGACGCGCCCTTTCCTGGTTCGGACGGAAGATGGCCAGCTCTATGTAGCAAAAGGGCGGGAAGCGACCCGACGCGGTTTGATGGCGGAATGGCTTTGTGCTCATCTGGCGCGCGAACTGGGTTTGAATATTCCGGACTTCACCTTGCTCGATGTGCCGCCAGAGCTTGCCGAGGCCTTCGGTCCGGAAGGGGGCGCGCTGGGTTCCGGCATTGTGTTTGGTTCATTGCGTGAAGCCGATGTGCAGGAGTTTGCAGTAACGCAGCTCAAGCATATTGCCGTCGAAGACCGGTGCAAGTTGCTGGTCTTCGACTGGTGGGTGGAGAATGCCGACCGTTCGCTGACGCCTCATGGCGGCAATCCCAACCTGTTGTGGCGTGCGGCACAAAGCCGCCTCATCGCCATAGACCACAACCTGGCCTTCGATGCTAAGTTTGACGAGCCGGGGTTTTTCGAGACGCATGTATTCCGTGATGATGCAGAAGGTGTCTTTGGCGATCTGGTCTGCCAGGCCGAAACCTCCGTGTCGTTGTCTGCGGCGCTGGGTTGCTTCGATGCGACAGTTGCCAGCTTGCCACCGGCCTGGCATTGGGTGGATATGGAGCAAACGGTGCCAGTTGAAGTAGACTTGAACACCATCAAGGCTCGGCTGGTTGTACGCGCCGCGCTGAACCGAGGTTCCCTGCCATGATCCATGCTGCCCGCTACTCGATCATCCGCTTTCTGCCTTTCGCGGAAACGGAAGAGTTCGCCAATGTCGGCGTGATCATGTTCGCCCCAACGGAACGCTATTTCGATTTCCGTATTTCCAAGCAATGGCGGCGCATCGGTACATTCTTCGAGCCGCTGGAGCGCCGTATCTTTGGCGACGGAATACGCGCTTTCGAGGAAGAGCTGATTCGCACCCGCGAACAGGCCAAGGCGCTTCTCGAACAAGGTGCGGGGCCGACTGCCGCGCAATGGCTGTTCGATGATGTGGTTCGCACGCGTGAAGCATTGTTTCGATTTTCGACGGTTCGCGCGGTGATGACCGAAGTACCGGCGGCCAAGCTTAATCAGTTATTCGAAGACTATGTCGAACATGCGTTTGCCACGCCCGAGTATCACGAAGGCCTGATCGAACGTAATGTGCGCGGCGTCCTGCGTCGTGAGGGTTTGACGCAGCGCTATCGGCCAACCAAGCTCGGTACGGGGGCGCTCCATTTCGGTGTTCCTTTTGCCGAGGTGGATCAGGCCGGGCGTGTCAATCGTGTCATCAAGCCGATGCACCTGGCTCAAGATGATCCGGTCCAGATTCTCGACCACGGCAATCAGTGGGTGGGTCGCCTGCGCCATCTGGATCGCGTCAAGGCGATGCCAAAGGCGTTCCTGCTGGTTGTCACCGAACCGCCTCTCGATAATGCTGACCGCCATGCTGCATTCGAAGAAGTGAAGCAGGGGCTTGAGCAAGCAGGTGCCGCGATACAACGTGCCAATGATGAGCAGGGCCTGCTGAGATTCGCGACAGCTGCGTGAGCGAAGTCTGGTGTGCCAGGGACAGGCTTGGCTAATTGCATTACATCCTCCATTTACTCGCTTGATTACGCCACGAGCACAATAAAAGGGGTGGTCGGCCCGCCGCCTATCGGGATTTGTTCCGTGCATCCTGCGCACAGGCGTTGCGTAATCCAACTTCGCAAGTCCGTTCACAACTGATTTGGCAGCCATTTGATGTCGGCGATTTTGTTCGTCCGGTCAGCGCCGGCGAGTGTTGATTGGCTCTCCTTAGAAAAAGACACTACTCGCCTGCGAGCATTGCCACTTCCGTTCGCATAGCGCACGGTAAAAAAGGCCGCATCGATAAGAGAAATGGCGTAAAACTCGATATCGATGCCGCCCCTCACTCCGATTCGACTTTCAGATTTGTATGCCCGTGGTGTATTAGCAGGAAGAGTGGGCGCGCTGTCGGTGGCGCTCATCTTTGCAGCGACGCCGAAACTTTCACAGGCGCAAACAGGCGCGTCCGGCTATCCATCGAAACCCATCCGCTTGATTTCACCATTCGCGCCCGGCGGCGGCGCTTCCATCGTCGCGCGTTTGCTTAGCGAGCCGTTGACTGAAACCTGGAAGCAGCCGGTGGTTGTCGATAATCGCGCTGGCGCGGCCGGGGCGATTGGCACGGAGATGGCGGCGCGGTCGGCGCCCGATGGCTATACGCTCGTAATGGCGACTGCCAGCACCATCATCGTCAATCCGTTATTTTCCAAAGTACCGTTCGATCCGATCAAGGATTTCGCGCCGGTGGCACGCACGACGACCGTACCGCTGGTGCTCGTCGTGCCGTCGGCGATCCCGGCTAAAGCCGTGAAGGAACTCATCGCGCTCGCGTCTGTTCGTCCCGGTGGTTTAACGTATGCGTCGTCGGGCGAAGGCTCGGTCAGTCATCTCGCCGGTGAATTGTTTAAGAGCGCAACGGGCATTGGAATGGTGCATGTGCCTTATAAAGGCGGCGGCCAGGCGTTGATCGACATCATCGCAGCGCATGTGCAAACCGGCTTCGTGAACATACTTGAAGCGCTGCCTGGTATGCGCAGCGGGCGTTTGCGCGGAATCGCCGTAACGAGTCCGGCACGCTGGCCGACGATACCGGAAGTCCCGACAGTCAGCGAAAGCGGCGTGCCTGGCTACAGCGTCATACAGTGGAGCGGGGTGCTCGCGCCCGCCGGCACGCCGCGCGACGTTGTTCTGAAACTCAATGCCGAAATCGTGCGCACCCTCAATCGCGCGGAGTTACGTGAGCGCCTGATCGAGAGCGGCGCACAACCCGGCAGCGGCACGCCGGAAGAATTCGGCGCATTTATCGAAACAGAAATCGCGAAATGGTCGACGGTGGTGAAGACGGCGAAGCTGGGCGCAAAACCGTAATTCGGAAACGAAGTAAAATTCGAAGCCTGTATTGTCCCCGTTACTCGTCGCCCCTACCTCAACCCTCCCCCGCACATTTCATGTGCAGGGGAGGGGGCGCAAACCCTCAGGAGCAAATCGATTTGGGCAAGCTAGACGAGTTCGAGTTTTTTTTCGCGAAAGAATGGTCGGATGGTTTTCCGATGGTTACGCCGACCGAGGAGCGAATCCAGTGGATGTTGACCGGCACCACGCGCGCGCCGGATGAACTGGTCGGCCGCGTGCCGCCGGCGCTCGAGCCTGCAACCGTCCGCACGGTCGCGATTCACGCGTTGATGGCGGGTTGCAAGCCGGAATATCTGCCAGTGGTGCTCGGTGGACTCACGCAAATATTGCGCGAAGATCTTAATATGGGCGGCGTGCAATGCACGATGCACGGCGTCGCGCCGATGATGATAGTCAACGGGCCATACGCGCAGAAGATCGGCCTGCACGGCGGCAACGGCTGCCTGGGTCCGGGCTTCCGCGCCAATGTATCGATCGGCCGCGCGATCCGGCTGATGCTGCTCAATCTCGGCGGCGGGATCTCGGGGCTTGCGTCGGCGACGATATTCAGTTCGCCGATGCGCTACACCGCGTGCATCACCGAGAACATGGAACGCACGCCGTGGGAAACGCTTGCGATGTCGCGCGGCTATTCCGCCGACGAAAACGTGATCACGATTGCGATGGTTGAATGCCCGCGTTTGCATTTCGACGACGTGAGCACGGAGCCTGAGCGATTGCTCACGGGTATCGCCGACTCGATGACGTCGACCGGCTCGTGGAACATGTGGTTCAAGTCGAACGAAGTGGTCGCGATGAGCCCGCAGCACGCCAAGCTGTGCGCCGACGCCGGCATGTCGCGTGCGCAAGTCCACGCACGCTTGTGCGAGCTCGCGGCCCGTCCGCAAGGCAATCTCAAGCGCGGTGGCAACTGGCGGCCCGAGCGCGCGACGGCGATGGGGGTCGATCCCGACGACGACAATGCGATGATCAAGGCCGTCAAGGATCCCGCGGGACTGCATCTGATCGTCGCCGGCGGTTTTGGTCCGATCACCGCGGTGTGTCACGGGTGGAATGAAACGAGCCGGGCGGTGCATGGCAAGTACGCCGTAGAGTGATTGGGTGATTGGGTGATTGGGTGACTGGGTGATGAAGTTCCTCAATCACTCAATCACGCAATTACAGAATCATCCAATTACTCACTCACTCTGTAACATGGGAGAAGTTAATGTCAGATGAACTATGGTTTGTCGACCCGAGCGCGGGCGGCAACAAAACAAAAATACCGCTGGCGCCGCGGCCGATCGATCTCGTCGGCAAGGTGGTCGGTCTTATCGACAACACCAAAGAGCAGGCCGATGTGATTTTGGAAACGATCGCGCACGAACTAAAAACTCGTTACGGCGTTAAGGAAGTGATTATCGAGAAAAAGGAGGCATTCTCGAAACCCGCGACCGCTGCGCAGCTCGATGCGATGGCGAAGCGGGTGCAGGTGGCCGCC
>JANYCE010000352.1 GCA_025360445.1 Betaproteobacteria bacterium | reverse complement strand
GGCCGAGCGCGAGTTCGCCCATGTCGGTCGACGCGCCGTCGGCCACCACGTCGCCCTTGGCGATATGGTCGCCGACCCTCACGAGCGGACGTTGATTGATGTTGGTGTTCTGGTTGGAGCGCGTGTATTTGACGAGGTTGTAGATATCGACGCCGACTTCGCCGGCGGTCGCTTCTTCGTCGTTGACGCGCACCACGATGCGGCTCGCGTCGACGTAATCGACGATGCCGCCGCGATTAGCGCGCACGGCAGTGCCCGAGTCGACCGCAACAGTGCGTTCGAGTCCGGTCCCGACCAGCGGCTTCTCGGCACGCAGGCACGGTACTGCCTGGCGCTGCATGTTCGACCCCATCAACGCGCGGTTCGCGTCATCGTGTTCTAGGAACGGGATCAACGAGGCAGCAACCGATACAATCTGCGCCGGCGCCACGTCCATGTACTCGATGCGGTCCGGCGTCGCCAGCGTGAACTCGTTTTTGTTGCGGCAGGACACGAGTTCGTCGGTGAACTTGTTTTTCTTGTCGAGCTCGGCATTCGCCTGCGCGATCACATACTTGCTTTCTTCGATGGCGGACAAATAGTGGATCTCGTCCGTAACATGCCCGGTGGTCACGACGCGATAAGGCGTCTCGAGAAATCCGTACTCATTAGTGCGCGCATAAAGCGCCAACGAATTGATGAGGCCGATGTTCGGGCCTTCCGGCGTTTCGATCGGGCACACGCGACCGTAATGCGTCGGATGCACGTCGCGTACTTCGAAGCCCGCGCGCTCACGCGTCAGGCCGCCCGGTCCAAGCGCCGAAACGCGGCGTTTGTGCGTGATCTCGGACAGCGGGTTGGTCTGGTCCATAAACTGAGACAGTTGCGAGGAGCCGAAGAATTCCCGAATCGCCGCCGACACCGGCTTGGCATTGATCAGGTCGTGCGGCATCAGGTTTTCCGATTCCGCCTGGCTCAGGCGCTCGCGCACCGCGCGCTCGACGCGCACGAGACCGGCACGGAACTGGTTTTCCGCGAGTTCGCCGACCGACCGCACGCGACGATTGCCGAGGTGATCGATGTCGTCGATCTCGCCGCGACCGTTGCGCAGTTCGACGAGGATTTTGATAACCGCCACAATGTCTTCTTTCGACAGCGTGCCCGCGCCCGTGAGTTCCGAGCGGCTGACGCGGCGGTTAAATTTCATGCGGCCGACCGCCGACAGATCGTAACGGTCTTCCGAGAAGAAAAGGCCGTTGAAGAGTGTTTTCACCGCATCTTCAGTCGGCGGCTCGCCGGGACGCATCATGCGATAAATCGCAACCATCGCCGCCATCTGGTCGACGGTCTCGTCGACGCGCAGCGTTTGCGAAATATATGAGCCTTGATCGAGATCGTTAGTGTAAATCGTGTGAATCTTCTCGACGCCCGCGTCGGTCAGCTTTTTCAACAGATCTTCGGTGATTTCATCGTTCGCATTCGCAACAACTTCGCCGCTTTCCTTGTCGATTACGTTCTGCGCGAGTACTCGTCCCAGCAGAAACTCCTGCGGCACGTTGATCTTGTCGAGTTTGGCTTCCTGCATTTCACGCACGTGTTTAACGGTGATGCGCTTGTCTTTCGCGACGATTGTCTTGCCCGACTTGGTGGCAAAGTCAAAGCGCGCAATTTCACCGCGCAGACGCTCAGGCACCAGCTCGAACTCGATCTGGTCTTTGTGCAGGCGAAACGCGTCGAACGCAAAAAATTCCGCGAGAATCTGCTCAGGCGTGAACGATAGCGCCTTCAACAGTATGGTCACCGGCATCTTGCGGCGGCGATCAACCCGGAAATACAGATAGTCTTTCGGGTCGTATTCGAAGTCGAGCCATGAGCCGCGATAAGGAATGATGCGAGCTGAAAATAGCAGCTTGCCGGACGAATGCGTTTTGCCGCGATCGTGCTCGAAGAACACGCCCGGCGAACGGTGGAGCTGCGACACGATGACGCGCTCCGTGCCGTTAATGACGAACGAGCCGGTCGTCGTCATGAGCGGAATTTCGCCCATGTAAACTTCCTGCTCTTTGACTTCCTTGACGGTCGGCTTGGACGCTTCCTTGTCCATGATCGTCAAGCGCACTTTCGCGCGCAAAGGCGCCGCGAACGTGAGGCCGCGCTGCTGGCATTCCTTGACGTCAAATGGCGGTTGCCCAAGCACAAAATTTACGAACTCGAGCCGCGCATTTTTCGAATGGCTCTCAATCGGGAAAATGCTATGAAAGGCCGCCTGCAAACCTTCGCTCTTTCGCGAATCGGGCGCCACAAACTCCTGCAGAAAGGCCGCATAGGAATCCAGCTGCGTCGCCAGCAAGTACGGCACAGGCAACACACTTGCCCGTTTGGCGAAACTTTTACGGATACGCTTTTTTTCAGTGAACGAGTAGCTCATTGAGGCTCCTCAAATGTGGAATGCGGGGTGAAAGACTGTCCAGGACGCAGCGCACCGGGGGCAATGCGCTCGGTCGTGACCTGTCCGCCACAAAAACAAATAGGGAAAAGCCGGCGGTTGCCCGCCAGCTCCATTACGTCTGCCAAAATTATTTGATTTCAGCTGTTGCGCCGGCTTCAAGCAACTGCTTGAGCATCGCGTCTGCGTCGGCCTTCGACACACCTTCTTTAACCGCTTTAGGGGCGGCATCGACGAGATCTTTCGCTTCTTTCAGGCCGAGACCGGTCACCGCGCGCACCACCTTAATCACGTTTACTTTGCTGGCGCCGGAACTGATCAATTGAACCGTGAACTCGGTTTGCTCGACTGCTGCTGCCGCACCGCCGCCGGCCGCCGGGGCCGCCGCTGCTACAGTCGCTGCCGCCGCCGAAACGCCGAACTTCTCTTCCATGTCCTTGATGAGCCCCGACAGTTCGAGAACCGTCATGCCCGAAATTGCGTCAAGAATTTCTGCTTTTGCTAATGCCATGCTGTTCTCCTGAAATTTGTCTGTAATGAAAGTACGCTGGCCGCTGATTTAATTAAGCAGCCTGCTTTTCTTTCTGATCCCGTACGGCGGCGAGCGTACGCACGAACTTGCCTGGCACTTCGTTTAGTGTCCGCACGAACGTTGCGACCGGCGCCAGCATGGTTCCCATCAGCTTGGCGATAAGTTCATCCCGGCTCGGCATGGAAGCCAGATCAGCCACGTCTTTAGCAGACATAACCTGATTGGCCAACGCACCGGCTTTGATAACGAACTTATCGTTGCCTCTGGCGAACTCATGCAATACCTTCGCGACCATCACCGGATCGCTCGATATGCCGTACGCGAGCGGACCGACCATCTTGTCGGACAGCCCGGCGAACGGCGTTTCGGCGACGGCGCGGCGCGCGAGGGTATTCTTGAGAACCCGCAGGTAAACGCCCGAACCACGCGCTTTTTTGCGCAGATCGGTCATTGCTGCAACCCCAAGACCGCGATACTCAGCGACGACAATGGCCTGCGCCTGCGCAACCTGCACGCCGATTTCAGCCACCACCGCCTGTTTCTCTTCCAGATTAAGACCCAAGGCCTACCTCCATTCGTTAATGGCGACGGACTTGTGCAAACTTCCGCTACCGACCCACGGCGACCTCAGCTCCAGGCATTAGCAACAAACCTGATTCATCGGGACACGCCGTCTGCGTAGAGCGCGAAATGTAAGGCACTAGAAGCGAGGGTTATCCCCATTTCCGGCGCTGCCACTTCGCAATTAAGTCAGCAGGTTCGGGTTCGGCATGGAAGCGCGGCAATGTATCGCCGCGTTCCCCAGCTTCACGTCTTTCCTGCAACCCCTACGGTCTTTGACAACCTGCCGGCATCGCCAATTATTTACTGCGACACCAGCAGCCCAAAGCCTTTACTACCAATTCTGCACTGCGAATACTTTATCTGCGCTCACGCTCAACTAGACCTGCGAGCCACCCTGATCGATGCGCACACCCACGCCCATCGTGCTCGAGACTGATACCTTTTTCAGGTAGATCCCTTTGATACCGGGCGGGCGCGATTTGTTCACTGCATCCAACAGCGCCCTCAGGTTTTCAACCAGTGCATCGACGGTGAATGAGGCGCGGCCGATCGTACATTGCACGATCCCCGTTTTGTCGGCGCGATACTGCACCTGGCCTGCTTTCGCATTCTTCACCGCGGTTGCAACGTCCTGGGTGACCGTGCCTACTTTCGGATTTGGCATCAATCCACGCGGACCGAGAATCTGCCCGAGCTGGCCGACCACGCGCATCGTGTCAGGCGTCGCAATGACAACGTCGAAATCCATTTTGCCGCCTTTAATTTCAGCCGCCAAATCGTCAAGGCCGACGATATCAGCGCCTGCGTCTTTGGCCGCCTGCGCCTTGTCGCCTTGCGCGAAAACTGCGACGCGCACGGTCTTCCCGGTGCCTGCAGGCATGACGACCGAGCCCCGTACGGTTTGGTCGGATTTCTTGGCATCGATGCCCAGATTAATCGCGACGTCGATAGATTCGTTAAATTTGGCAGTCGCGTTGTCCTTGACCATCTTCATCGCGTCGGCGAGCGGATACACTTTGTCGCGACCGACTGTCGGCACCAGCGCCTTATAGCGTTTAGATAGGTGTGCCATGTTATGCCCCCTCCACTTCAACACCCATGCTGCGTGCACTGCCTGCAATCGAGCGCACCGCTGCGTCAAGGTCGCCCGCTGTCAGGTCGGGCATCTTGATTTTGGCGATCTCTTCAATTTGGGCGCGCGTCAGTTTGCCCACCTTGTCGGTATGGGGCGTCTTGCTGCCCTTGTCGAGCTTCAAGGCTTTTTTGATCAGCACCGCCGCCGGTGGCGTTTTGATGATGAAAGTAAAACTTTTATCCTGGAACGCAGTAATTACGACGGGCAATGGCAGGCCGGCTTCGACTTTCTGCGTCTGCGCGTTGAAAGCCTTGCAAAATTCCATGATGTTGAGACCGCGCTGGCCCAGTGCCGGCCCAATAGGCGGACTCGGGTTGGCTTTGCCGGCGGGCACTTGCAGCTTAATAAAACCGACGATTTTTTTCGCCACGATGTTGCTCCTTATGATGGGTGATAACGGGCCGCGGTTCGACGCTGCCCTCCCCGTTAATTACGATTACGCTTGCTGCAATGACGCCTACGGTTACGCTTTCTCAACCTGCCCGAAATCAAGTTCGACCGGCGTCGAACGCCCAAAGATCGTGACCGACACACGCAATTTGCTTTTGTCGTAATTTACGTCCTCGACGTTGCCGTGAAAATCGGTGAACGGGCCGTCCTTGACGCGCACTGATTCGCCGATCTCGAACAACACCTTGGGCCGCGGCTTCTCGACGCCCTCTTGTATCTGGTGCAGGATGTTCTGCACCTCTTTTTCGGAGATCGGCGTCGGCTTGGTCGAAGTGCCGCCCACGAATCCGGTAACCTTCGCGGTGCTTTTCACGAGGTGCCAGGTGTCGTCCGTCATTTCCATTTCAACCAGCACATAGCCGGGAAAAAACTTGCGCTCGGAAATGTTTTTCTGACCGCTTTTCATCTCGACGACTTCTTCTACCGGCACCAGTATCTGCCCAAACTGGTCCTGCATGCCGGCGCGTGCCACGCGGTCGACTAAAGCCCG
The DNA here is from genome assembly GCA_025360445.1 of Betaproteobacteria bacterium. Classification (GTDB taxonomy): domain Bacteria; phylum Pseudomonadota; class Gammaproteobacteria; order Burkholderiales; family SG8-41; genus PALSA-1004. The sequence continues at coordinate 707 of JANYCE010000352.1, read as the reverse complement.
CTGCACGCTTTTCTCAAAGCCCGAATACGCGTGAACTACATACCATTTCTTGCTCATGAATCGCCCTGACCCATCAGTATGCGCACTGCCCATAGCAACCCCGCGTCTATAAGCCACAAAAATAACGCCATCACAAACACAAATGCGAACACCACACCGGTCGTCTGCAAGGTCTCTTTGCGGGTCGGCCATACGACGCGCTTGGTCTCGTCTATCGATTCCTGAGCAAACACAAAAAATTCCTTACCCGGCGCGCTGGTCCAAAACACCACCACTGCAGCCACCATACCGCCGATAACCGCGCCTACCCGCGCAATCATGGGACTTTGGTCCCAGTAGTAAAACGCGGCTATACCGGCCATCAGTAAAACCACCGCGACCGCAATCTTTATCTTGTCTACCATGAGTCCCGTTCAGCGTTTCAAGCCCGGGTAGAGAGTGCAATTTCTCTGACCCTGCCTTCACGCCATATGCTTACCGTCCACGCGCAACAGCTTAGTGGCAGGCCAGGAGGGAATCGAACCCCCAACCTTCGGTTTTGGAGACCGACGCTCTGCCAATTGAGCTACTGGCCTAATCCTTAATTTAAAGTGCAAATGGGCGCAGAGGCTGAGGGCGCACAGCGCCTCGTCCCCGCGCTCAGCTTATTATTCGATGACTTTAGCGACGACGCCGGCGCCGACGGTCTTGCCACCCTCGCGAATTGC
>JANYCE010000324.1 GCA_025360445.1 Betaproteobacteria bacterium | reverse complement strand
GATCAACGCATCGACTTCCGCCATGCTGTTGTAAAAAGCAAACGACGCGCGTGACGTCGCCGGCACCTTGAAGCGCCGCATTACGGGCTGCGCGCAGTGGTGGCCGGTGCGTATCGCAATGCCGTCCTGATTGAGCAGCGTACCCACATCGTGCGGGTGCACGCCGTCGACCGCGAACGACAGCACCGCTGCTTTTTTCTCCGCGGTGCCAATGATGCGCACGCCGGGCATGCCGTTGACCTGTTCAGTCGCATAGTTGAGCAAATCGACTTCGTACTTGGCAACCTTGTCCATGCCAACCGACGAAAGATAATCGACGGCCGCGCCCAGGCCAATCGCCGCGGCGATCGGTGGCGTGCCCGCTTCAAACTTATGCGGGATCGCGTTGTAGGTGGTTTTTTCGAAGGTGACCGACAGAATCATGTCGCCGCCGCCCTTGAACGGTTGCATGCGCTCGAGTATCGCGGCCTTGCCATAGAGGATGCCGATGCCCGTCGGGCCGCACAGTTTGTGGCCGGAGAATGCGTAAAAATCGCAATCAAGTGCCTGCACGTCAACTGGCAGATGAGGCGCCGCCTGCGCGCCGTCGACCAGCACCGGCACGTCGCGCGCATGCGCGAAATCAATCATGTGCTTGACCGGGTTGATCGTGCCGAGCGCGTTTGAAACGTGCATAACGGCGACGAATTTGGTGCGCTCGTTGAATAGCTTTTCGTATTCGTCGATCAGCAATTCGCCCGCGTCATTGATGGGCACCACGCGAATTTTTGCGCCCCTCTCTTCGGCCAGCATCTGCCACGGCACGATGTTCGAATGGTGCTCAAGCGTCGTCAGAATAATTTCGTCGTCGCGGCCAATAAACTTGCGTCCATAGCCGTGCATCACCAGATTAATGCCCTCGGTGGTGCCACTCGTGAACAGTACCTCACGGTCTTCGCGCGCATTAATAAAGCGTTGCAGCTTGCGCCGCGCATCCTCATACGCGCCGGTCGCAACTTCCGACAGGTGATGCACGCCGCGATGAATATTGGCGTGCTCCGTCTGTTGATAGCGCACGAGGCGATCGATCACCGGCTGCGGCATCTGACTCGACGCCGCGTTGTCGAGATAGACGAGCGGCTTGCCGCCCACTTGCAGATTCAGTATTGGAAAATCCGCGCGGATACGCTCGATGTCGAGTTCATTCGGAGCACAGGTTTTGCGTGATGCAGAGGTGGCGGTCATGACGGGCGGCTGGTTTGCGCGAGCACGGTTTGCTCGAGTTGATGCTTTAGCGAATCGATTGTGATGCGGTCGATGATTTCGGCGCCGAACGCATAGGTCAGCAGGTTACGTGCCGCGGCGTCCGACAATCCGCGGCTCTTCAAATAGAAAACCTCGTCCGCATCGAGTTGGCCAACGGTCGCGCCGTGCGCGCATTTCACATCGTCGGCAAAAATTTCGAGTTGCGGTTTGGTGTCGACTCGCGCCTTTGGGCTCAGCAGCAGGTTGCGGCTCGACTGCGATGAATTAGTGAGTTGAGAGCCCTGCCGCACCATGATTTTGCCGTTAAATACGGCGTGCGCGGCGCCGTCAACGATGCATTTATGCTGCTGGCGGCTGACGCCATGGGGCCGCGCGTGATCGATGCACGTATGAGTATCCGCGAGCTGCGTTTGGCCGATCAGCGCGAGGCCGTCGATCGCGCACTCGGCGCCGTCACCTGTCTGTTCTACGTCAAGGTTGCAACGTGAAATGCGCGCGCCAAACGCGACACTTACTGATTGATAACGGCTTGCGCGTGCCAGAGCAACAGCGCAATTGCCGATGTGAAAAGCCTGCGCGCCTTCGCGCTGGACCCGCACGTGATTGACGCTTGCATCGTCGGCAATCGCAATCTCGGTGACGGCATTGGTAAAGTATGCGGCGTCCTGCAGCGACACGAAATCTTCAATTACGGTCACGCCGCTGCCGCGCTCGGCAACGACAAGACAACGCGGATAACTCGCCGCCAGTGGCTCGGCCGCGATAAATAACAGATGCACAGGCGCGGTGACGACCACATCGCGCGGCACCACGATCAGCGCGCCATCGTTCAGGAATGCAGTGTTGAGTGCGGCAAATGCGTTGTCGTCGAATACGGCATGGCGGGCAAGGTGGCGCTGGATCAAATCGCCGTGTTTGGCCAGACCGGCCGCGAGATTCGAAACTTCAATGCCGGCGTTGTTAAACGAAAGTTCCGGTGCATACACGCCGTCGACGAACGTGAGTCGCGCCCCGGCTTCAGGCAGTACGAAACGCTCGATGGCAGCCGCCTCCAATGCCACGGCGACTCGCGCCGGCTGGAATGAAATTTTGGTAAGCGGCGAAATGTCAGTGAAGCGCCAGTCTTCGTCGCGCGTGGTCGGCACGCTTGCCGCGCCGACACGATCGACGGCATGCGCGCGCAAGTCGTTGAACCAGGCAAGCGGACTCGCTGCGACCGCCGGCCGCCCCGCGAGCAGGCCGGCGAGGTAGCTGTTGGTTGCGACGACGGTCATGCCGGCGCCCCTGCGCCCGCCTTAAATTCAGCGCTCACCCAATCGTAACCGCGCGATTCGAGAGCTCGCGCAAGTTCTTTGTCGCCGGTTTTGATGACGCGGCCCGCTTCCATCACGTGCACGTAATCCGGCACGATGTAATTTAAAAGACGCTGATAGTGGGTGACCAGCACCACGGCGTTATCCTTAGTCGCAAGCTGATTTACGCCGCCGGCCACCACGCGCAGCGCATCGATATCAAGTCCCGAGTCCGTTTCGTCAAGCAGCGCAAGATGCGGTTCCAGCAGCGCCATCTGCAAAATTTCATTGCGCTTTTTCTCGCCGCCCGAAAAACCTTCGTTGACGCTGCGGTCAAGAAAATCCGGATTCATTTCGAGCAATTTCATTTTTTCGCGCACGAAATCGTCGAACTCGAGCGGATCGAGTTCATCCTTGCCGCGCTGCGCCTGAACGGTGTTGTATGCGAGGCGTAAAAATTGGCTGTTGGCCACGCCAGGTATCTCGATCGGATATTGAAAGCCGAGAAACAAACCGGCGCGCGCGCGCTCTTCCGGCTTGAGATCGAACA
>JANYCE010000321.1 GCA_025360445.1 Betaproteobacteria bacterium | reverse complement strand
TCCTCAATCCTATTTTTCATACACCGGAAACCTGGCGCAGAGCGCTTTGGCCGCCGACGCAACCCGCTCAATCACACTGTCATCGGCCGGCGCATCGAGCACGTCTGCAATCAGATCCGCCAGTTCAACCGTTTCAGCAATGCCAAATCCACGCGTCGTGATCGCCGGCGAACCCAGTCTGATTCCGCTCGTGATCGCAGGCTTTTGCGGGTCATTGGGAATTGCATTCTTGTTGGTCGTGATGTGCGCGCGGCCCAACGCATCCTCCGCCTGTTTGCCAGTTACGCGTTTAGCGGTGAGATCGACGAGGAACAAATGGCAGTCGGTGCGGCCCGACACGATGCGGCATCCACGTTGCTGCAGGCGGCCGGCCATCGCCTGCGCATTGACGATAACCTGAACCTGATATTCCTTAAAGCCGGGGCTCAAGGCTTCTTTAAATGCAACGGCTTTAGCGGCGATCACGTGCATCAACGGACCGCCCTGACTGCCAGGGAATATCGCTGAATTCAGCGCTTTCGCGTGGCGAGCGCCCGCGAGTATCAAACCGCCGCGCGGGCCGCGCAGCGTTTTGTGCGTGGTGGTGGTGACAAAATCCGCGATGCCCACCGGGCTCGGATAAACTTTTGCCGCTATCAACCCCGCATAGTGCGCGGCATCGGCCATCAGAAAAGCGCCGGTGTCATCGGCAATTTTGCGAAACCGCTGCCAGTCGATGACGAGCGAGTAGGCCGACGCGCCAGCCACAATCATTTTTGGGCGGTGTAAACGCGCGAGTTGTTCGACCTGCGCGTAGTCAATGGCCTCAGTCGCCGGATCTAAACCGTAGCTCACCGAGTGATAGAGCTTGCCGCTCAGATTTACTGACGCGCCGTGCGTGAGATGCCCGCCATGCGCGAGCGACATGCCAAGGATGGTGTCGCCGGGCTGCAGGAATGCGGTATATACCGCAAAGTTTGCTTGCGAACCGGAATGCGGCTGCACGTTTGCGTATTCGGCGCCGAACAGCTCGCGCGCGCGGTCGATGGCGAGTTGCTCCGCTATATCGACGTACTCACAACCGCCGTAGTAGCGCTTGCCCGGGTAGCCTTCGGCATACTTGTTCGTCAATACTGAACCCTGTGCCTCCAGTACGCGCGGACTCGCATAATTTTCGGATGCGATGAGTTCGATATGATCTTCCTGCCGCTGGGTTTCCTGTTCGAGCGCGCGCGCCAGTTCTGAATCGAACGCTGCAATGGTTTGCCGTTTCGAATACATTGAAAATCCGCTTGTTAATCGTTGATTTTAACATGCTTAAAATGACACGCTGGTGCGCCGGGCGGAACGAAATATCGAGTTGAAAAGGTTTCCAGGGCAGGCAGTCAGGGCCGTTCGGTGCCAGCCAACCAGGCTTTGCCCGCCGGGCAACTTGCCCGTATCATTGGACACAGTGCGGCACGCGGCCGCGCAGTCGGTATTCACAGGGACACAGCCGCATGCGGATCCTGCTCGCGTTCTCGCGGCTCATCGACGCGTTTAACGAAAAACTTGCGGGCGTCGCGAACTGGCTCGTGCTGTTGTCCTGCCTCATCAGCGCCGGCAACGCATTTTCGCGCTATGCGTTCAGCATAAGCTCCAATGCGTGGCTGGAAATTCAGTGGTACATGTTCGGCGCAATGATTTTGCTCGGCGCCTCGTACACCCTCAAGAAGAATGAGCACGTGCGGGTCGACATCGTCTACGCCCATTTGCCGACACGCGCGCAAATCTGGATCGACATTCTCGGTGGGATTTTATTTTTGCTGCCGGCCACCATCATCATCGCGTGGCTGGCGTGGCCGATGTTCCACAACTCTTATCTGCAGCAGGAAATGTCCGGGAATGCTGGCGGGCTTTTACGCTGGCCGATCAAAATCATGATCCCGCTCGGATTCTGGTTTCTGTCCCTGCAGGGCGTGTCGGAAGTCATCAAACGTATTGCGATGCTGACCGGCCACCTGCCGGCCGACGTGCATTACGAAAGACCGCTGCAATGACCCGCGAGTTGATGGCGCCGCTGATGTTCGGCGGCCTCGTAGTGTTCATGCTGATCGGCTACCCGGTCGCGTTTTCGC
>JANYCE010000310.1 GCA_025360445.1 Betaproteobacteria bacterium | reverse complement strand
GCATTTCGCTCGGCATCAAGCAACTCGACGGCGATCCGTTCACCGGCTTCGTTTCGATCAACGACAAAAACAGCATCGTTAAAGGCACGGTCAAATCGATCGACGCCAAGGGTGCCGTTATCGCGCTGGAGGGTGAGGTTGAAGGTTACTTACGCGCGTCGGAAGTTTCGCGCGATCGCGTCGAAGACATTCACACCCACCTGAAGGAAGGCGATCCGGTAACTGCGATGATCATCAATATCGACCGCAAGAACCGCACGATTAACCTGTCGATAAAAGCGCGTGATATGGCCGATGAGTCGAATGCAATCCAGAAAATGGCTGCCGACAAGCCTGCCAACGCCGGCACCACCAGTCTCGGCGCATTGCTTAAGGCGAAGATGGATTCGGCGAACTCCGGTCAATAAGGACAGCACAATCATGACGAAGTCCGAATTAATCGCGAAGCTGGCGGCACGCTACCCGCAGTTGGTGGCGAAAGACGCTGAACTAGCGGTTAAAATGGTACTCGATGCAATGGGCCAAAGTCTGTCTGAAGGCCAGCGCATCGAGATACGCGGGTTCGGCAGCTTCGGCCTGAATTATCGTCCACCGCGGACCGGCCGCAATCCAAAATCAGGCGACAAGGTCCGGGTGCCGGCTAAACACGTGCCTCACTTCAAAGCCGGCAAGGAACTGCGCGAACGCGTCGATTTTAAGGAATAGTTTCGACGAGATTAATTCCGGGCGGCATCATCGAAAGATTATGCCGCTTTTTTTTTGCCCCAACGGCGGCAGTACGCCGGACGCAGCGGGTGGGAGGTTGGAATGGTGCAACGACTCATTGTGCTGATCAAGATTGCGGCGGCGGCGGTGATATTTTTGCTGTTGCTGGGATTTGCCGTAAAAAACTCGGACAGTGTGGCATTGCGGTATTTTCTCGGTCTTGAGTGGCATGCGCCGTTGGTGCTGATGCTGCTCATCTTCTTCACGGCCGGAGCGGTGTTAGGTATTTCGGCCAGTCTTCTGATGATGGGCCGGCAGCGGCGTGAAATTCTCGGGCTCAAACGCGAACTTCGCGGTTTGACCCGTCCGTCCGGCGCGCAGATGATCATCGAAACGATGTAGCGCGTCTTATTGAGCGTTTCATAATGGATGACAGTCGGCACGCTCAATCCCCGACCCTCTCCCGAAGGGAGAGGGTGAGAATGGCACTAGCTCGCTGTCGCGAATTAGTGAAAGATCAATAAGAATTGGCACCGCACGCAATGGAAATTGAATACTGGTGGCTGCTCGCATTGCCGCTCTTTTTTGCCCTCGGCTGGCTCGCGGCGCGCATCGACATCAAGCACCTCGTGTCGGAATCGCGGGCATTGCCGAGGTCGTACTTCAAAGGCCTCAATTTTCTGCTTAATGAGCAGCCCGATAAGGCAATCGAAGCCTTCATTGAAGTGGTGAAGGTAGAACCGCAGACTATCGAATTGCATTTTGCGCTGGGCTCGCTGTTCCGTCGTCGCGGCGAAGTCGAACGCGCGATCCGGATGCACCAGAATCTCGTAGAGCGAGACGACCTGCCGCAGGAACAAAAATTTGACGCGCTATTCGAGCTCGCGCAGGATTATCTCAAAGCAGGCTTGCTGGATCGCGCTGAAGAACTGTTCGCGAAACTTCGGGGCAGCCAGCATGCAGAGGCGGCGCTTAAATATCTGCTGGAGATTTACGAGCAGGAAAAGGACTGGAGAAAGGCGGTCGACACCGCACAAGAGCTCGAGACTGTAACCGGGCAGTCGCACCAGAAGGAGATCGCCAACTTCTATTGCGAAATGGCAAGCCGCGCGGTGATCGATTCACGTCCGGAAGACGCGCGGCCATTCCTCGAGCGCGCGCTGGCCCACCATCGACTATGTGTGCGCGCCAACGTGTTGCTCGGCGACCTTGAAACCGCGCTGGAACGACCCGCGGCTGCCATTGAAGCGTGGAAGCGCATTGAGATGCAAAACCCCGACTATCTCTCTCTGGTGGCCGAGAAGTTGATCGGCGCATATAAGCAACTGGACAAGGCGCAGGAAGGGTTGAATCTGCTGCGCGGGTTTCTCGGCAAGTATCCATCGCTCGATGTGTTGAACGTGGTCTTCACCTGCATCCTCGATCAGCAGGGCGCCGAACCTGCTTATCAACTCGTGCGCGATGAAATGCGCCGCAGTCCGACGCTGTTGGGGCTCGACAAGCTGCTCGAAGCGCAACTGCTCGACGCGCCGGTGCAGCGGCGGCAGGATCTCGAACTCGTAAAAAATCTTGTGCATCAGCACACGCGCACGCTGGCGATGTTTAAATGCGACACCTGCGGGTTTCGCGCCCGCCAGTATTATTGGCATTGTCCGGCGTGCGGCGAATGGGAAACCTACTCGCCGCGCCGCGCAGAAGAAAAGTCCGCGCTGGCATGAGCGATCCCCGTGTAATCGTTGCGCTTGATTTTTCGGCGGCCGAACAGGCGCTGGCATTTGCAGCACGCGTCGATCCGCAGGCGTGCCGCCTGAAAGTAGGCAAGGAACTGTTTACGGCGGCCGGCCCCGCTCTGATAGAAAAGTTGATGCATCGCGATTTTGAAATCTTCCTGGATCTTAAATTTCACGATATTCCGAACACTGTTGCAGGCGCCTGCAAAGCTGCTGCGCGCTTAGGCGTGTGGATGCTCAATGTGCATGCGTTGGGTGGACGCGCCATGCTTGAAGCGGCGCGTGACGCACTTGCTCACGCGAAACAGCGTCCGCTGCTCATCGCCGTCACCGTGTTGACCAGCATGGACGCGCAAGATCTGCAAGAGGTCGGTATCGACGGTGAACCGGCAGCCGCCGCATTGCGGCTGGCGAAACTCGCGCAACTCAGTGGATTAGACGGCGTGGTCTGCTCGGCGCAGGAGGCCGCGATGCTCAAGCGTGAATGCGGGATGGAATTTTGTCTGGTGACGCCGGGTATCCGGCTTTCAGGCAGTATCAAAGACGATCAGCAGCGCGTAATGACACCGGCGACCGCGATCGCGGCGGGCGCCGATTATCTTGTCATAGGCCGTCCGGTAACGCAGGCCGACGATCCGGCAGCCGTGCTGGCAGCAATTAACCACGACATCGATGGTCGCCGCCGGCAATGAAAATGACGCTCATCGGGACGGGTTACGTGGGGCTGGTATCCGGCGCTTGCCTGGCGGAACTCGGCAACGATGTGATGTGCCTTGACGTGGATGCCACAAAAATTGCGCAGTTGCAGCGGGGCGAAATCCCGATTTATGAGCCCGGTCTAGAGCCGCTCGTTAAACGCAATGTCGAGGCGGGCCGCCTGCGTTTCACGACCGACGTGGCCCAAAGTGTTGCGCATGGACAGGTGCAGTTCATCGCAGTCGGTACGCCGCCCGCTCAAGACGGCTCGGCTGATCTGCAATACGTTATTGCTGCCGCGCGTGCGATCGGCCGCCACATGAACGAATATCGGCTGGTCGTCGACAAATCAACCGTGCCCGTTGGCACCGCGGCGAAAGTGCGGGCAGCTATTTCGGAAGAGTTGTCGAGCCGCGGCGAGGCCATCGATTTCAGCGTCGCGTCGAATCCGGAGTTTTTAAAAGAAGGCGCTGCCATCGAGGACTTCATGCGGCCCGACCGAGTCGTCATCGGCGCCGATGACGAGCACGCGAAGCAGATCATGCGGTCTATCTACGCGCCCATTCTACGCAACCACGAACGCATGATTTTTATGGATATACCGTCCGCTGAACTAACCAAGTACGCCGCCAACGCGATGCTGGCGACGCGCATTTCATTCATGAACGAACTTGCCAATCTTGCCGAAGAGCTCGGCGCCGACATCGAGCAGGTGCGCAGGGGCATCGGGTCGGATTCTCGCATCGGTTACAGCTTTCTCTATGCAGGGTGCGGGTATGGCGGCGCCTGTTTTCCGAAAGACGTCTCCGCGCTTCAACAGACGGCGCGCGATTCGCGGATGCACCTCAAGATCATCGCCGCGGTAAATCAGGTCAACGAGGCGCAAAAACTGCGTCTGCTCGAAAAAATCACCCGCCGGTTCGGAAAGAATCTTGCGGGCAAACGGTTTGCTATATGGGGACTCGCGTTTAAACCCAACACCGACGACATGCGCGAGGCTCCGAGCCGGCTGGTGATTCCGGGGATCATCGAACGCGGCGGCGAGGTCGTCGCGTACGATCCGGTCTCTATGGCTGAGGCCAAAAAAGCGTTTACGGCGCTGCCGCGGATTAACTACGCAAGTTCGCCGCGCGATGCGCTCGACGGCGCGGATTGCCTGGTAATACTTACCGAGTGGAAAGAATTTCGCAGCCAGGATTTCGACGAAATGAAACGTCGCCTGCGCACGCCAGTCATCATGGACGGGCGCAATTTGTATGATCCCGCGGTCGTGCGCAGTCATGGCCTCGAATACTTCGGCATCGGGCGGCCGTGATGGCTACTTCGAAGCAGGGCGCAGCAGTGGATACGCGTGTCACGCTCGACAAAATCAGGAAAACACGTGTGCTCGTCGTCGGCGACGTGATGCTCGATCGTTACTGGTATGGCGACGTCGAGCGTATTTCACCCGAGGCGCCGGTGCCGGTTGTGAAATTCAAACGCAGCGAAGAGCGGCCGGGCGGCGCTGCCAACGTCGCGCGCAATGCCGCCGCGCTCGGCGCACGCGTCACGCTGCTATCGGTGGTTGGAGATGATGAGCCCGGCCGGCGACTGGCCGAATTAGTGGGGCGCGAAAATATTACTGCGCGCTTGCATCGTGACCGCACAATCGATACCACAGTGAAGCTGCGAGTAATCGGACCGCAGCATCATCAGTTGCTGCGAGTGGATTTCGAAACCGAGCCGAGCCATGAAATCCTGCGTTCAAAGCTCGCCGACTACACGAAGCTCATTGCGGGCTGCGACTCAGTGATATTGTCCGATTACGGCAAGGGCGGATTAACGCATATTGCGCGCATGATCGCGCTTGCGCAGAAGCACGGCAAGCCCGTCTTGATTGACCCCAAGGGCAACGATTTCGCGCGCTATCAGGGCGCAACGCTCATCACGCCGAACCTGAACGAATTCCGCAACGTTGCGGGCGGCTGGGGAACCGAACGCGAGTTGAGCGAGCGTGCCCAACGGTTGCGGCGCAAGCTGAAAGTCCATGCGTTGTTGGTCACGCGCGGCGCCGATGGAATGACGCTCTTTGAGAAAGGCCGCCGCTTGCAGGTGCCCGCGCAAACGCGTGAAGTGTCGGACGTGACCGGCGCCGGCGATACCGTAATAGCGACCATGGCGGTAATGCTCGCCGGCGGTTATACAATGGACGAAGCAGTGCGCATTGCAAACCGTGCCGCCGGTATTGTGGTCGGCAAATTCGGCACCGCGGTTGCTCTGCCGGGTGAACTTTTTGCAGCGCCGGATTGAGGCGTGAGGATTGAGCAAAAATTACGGGGAGTACTAATTTCGGTAGTAGCATGGTTTGCGCCGATTGAATCCCAGTCCTAAATCCTAAATCCTAAATCCTAAATCCTAAATCCTAAATCCTAAATCCTAAATACTGAACCTCCCATGTTTATCGTTGTTACCGGCGCTGCCGGATTTATCGGTTCGAATATCGTCAAAGCACTGAGCGCACGCGGCGAACACGACGTGCTTGCAGTCGACGATCTGAAAGACGGCGACAAATTCGTCAATCTGGTCGGCTCCGACATCGCGGATTATCTCGACCAGGAGGACTTCCTGCGCGAGCTTAACAATGGCGCATTCGACGGTGTGCTCGCCGCTATCTCGCACCAGGGCGCTTGCTCGGACACCACCGAGACGGACGGCCGTTACATGATGCAGAACAATTACCGCTACTCGCGCGAACTATTCGAGTTCTGCGTTGACGAACAAATCCCTTTTATTTACGCGTCATCGGCCGCCGTATACGGTGCCGGCCCGGCGTTTCGCGAGGATCCGAAGCAGGAGGCGCCGCTCAATGTGTATGGTTACTCGAAGTATCTGTTCGATCAATACGTCCGTCGCAACTGGTCAGAACGCTCGTCGCAGGTCGTCGGTTTGCGTTACTTCAATGTGTACGGACAGCGCGAGCAGCATAAGGGCCGCATGGCGTCGGTCGCTTTTCATTTCTTCAACCAGTACCGTGCGACTGGAAAAGTAAAACTTTTTGAGGGCAGCGGCGGGTATGGCAACGGTGAACAACGGCGGGATTTTGTCTCGGTCGAGGACGCTGTGAATGTGAATCTCTATTTTCTCGACCATCCGCGGCAATCCGGCATTTTTAATGTAGGCACGGGCGCCGCGCAAAGTTTTAACGATGTCGCCGTCGCCACCGTAAACGCCTGCCGCCAACATGCAAATGAAGCATCGCTAACGCTCACCGAAATGCAACAGCAAGGCCTCATCGAATACGTTTCATTCCCGCCCGAGCTTGAGGGGAAATATCAAAGTTATACGCAGGCCGACATCACAGCGCTGCGCGGTGCGGGCTACGCGGGCCCGTTCCTGACGGTGGAGGACGGCGTCGCCGGTTATATGGAAACGCTGTTCGCGCGCGCCTCCGTATGACTACCGCTTTCAAAACACTCGAGGACTTTATCGGCAACACGCCGATGGTCCGTCTGCAGCGGCTGCCGGGGAATACCGGCAATGTGGTGCTGGCGAAACTTGAGGGCAATAACCCGGCCGGCTCGGTCAAGGATCGTCCCGCATTGTCGATGATCAGGCGCGCCCAACAGCGCGGCGAAATTAAGCCGGGCGACACGCTGATTGAACCGACGAGCGGCAACACTGGCATTGCGCTCGCGATGGCCGCCGCAATATTGGGTTATCGCATGGTGCTCGTCATGCCTGAGCATCTCTCCATCGAGCGGCGCCAATCCATGGCTGCATTCGGCGCGCAAATCGTATTGACGCCGCAAACCGGCGGCATGGAAATGGCGCGCGATGTGGCCCAGGAAATGCGCGATGAGGGCAAGGGCGTGATCCTCGACCAGTTTTCGAATCCGGACAATCCGCTCGCTCACTACGAGAGCACCGGGCCCGAGATCTGGCGCGATACCGCGGGCAAGGTCACGCATTTCGTGTCCAGTATGGGGACGACGGGCACGATCATGGGCGTCTCGCGTTTCCTCAAGGAAAAAAATTCCGCGATCAAGATAGTTGGCTGCCAGCCGACCGATGGCTCGCAAATCCCCGGCATTCGAAAATGGCCGGCGGCCTATCTGCCGAAAATCTGCGACTGGTCCAGGATTGATCGTGTAATCGAAGTGGCGCAAGCAGACGCCGAAGACATGACGCGCCGGCTCGCGCGAGAGGAAGGCATTTTTGCCGGCGTCTCGTCAGGCGGCGCGATGTGGGCAGCGCTGCAAATTGCGTCTGAAGCCAGCGACGCGGTGATCGTCTCCATCGTATGCGACCGCGGCGACCGCTATCTGTCGACGGGTATTTTTCCTGCGTGAAATAATAACCGCCCGCTCCGTGCGGTTCATTGTATTTGTGTCCGGCATGCTAATGACAGCATGCGCGCTAGCTCAGCAGATTGGCATCAGCATTGAGCGCATCGATGGACCGGTACTCATCGCGAGTCGCATTTCCGGCGTGCTGCGCATCGCGGCCAAAACCACACTTGAATTGAATGCGGCCGAGATTTCACTCGCGGGCCGGACGTGGCGCAATGTCCGCATTAGTTGTCCCGATCTTAAGCAGGAGCGCGATGTATTGATCTGCGCGCAGGGTGCGATCGAATCACCCGATAAGGTGCCGCTGAGCTTTCGATATTCGACGTTGACTAAGAATATAGAGCTCGTACTGCGGCCGGCGGCCAATGAAGAGTGGCGCGTTTCGATGACCGGCACGACCGCACGCGTCATCACGGTCGACATTCACAATGGCGCGCTGGCGCACTTGAAGTCGTGGTGGCCCGCAGAGTGGCCCGGCCCGAATGCGGGCGCATTGAGCGGCAAGGTCACATTCATTGAGGAACGTGAAGCGCGTGTGCACGGCGAACTTACAATTTCGAATTTTGGTTTTGCCAACGCCAGCGGCTTGCACGCGGGGGAAAAAATCAATGCCGTCATAGCACTCCAGGCTCAGCAGCAGGGTGAGCAGTGGCGCTGGGAGAGCCGGCTCGACTGGAAAAGCGGCGACGTGTTTTGGCAGCCGCTCTTCATCAGTGGCAGCGCGCATTCTTTAAATATGGCCGGCACGTTTGACGCCAAGCGCTTTGCCATCGAACAGGGTCGGCTGATGCTGGCTGGCATCGCTGATATCGATGTGACTGCCGCCTACGATCGGATTGCGTCAAAGCTGACCGTGGCGAGCGTTAAAAGTAACAACGTCGATATGGCGGCGCTCTATACCAAATTGATAAAGCCAGCCGCGCAAGGCACGGTGCTCGGCGATTTGCGTTGTGACGGGCATGCCGACTTTTCGCTCACTTTCAAGGATGGCGAAATTGTTACGGTCGATACGGTATTCAAGCGAATTTCTGTGGAAGACAACAGCGGCCGGTTCGCATTTTTTGGTCTCGACGGCGTGTTGCCCTGGCATCGCGAGGATCTCAAGACTGCAAAGCTGCACATTGCGGGCGGCGAAGTGCTGCGCGTTCCGTTCGGCACTTTCGAGTTGCCCTTTGAAACACGCGGCCTGCGTCTGCGCATTCGCGATGTTGAAATACCAGTTCTCGACGGAAAAATATCAATTGCGGACTTTGCCTCGAGCGGTGAACGCGAAGGTTGGCGGTGGCGTTTCACCGGAGCAATCAAGCCGATTTCAGTAGAGTTACTGGCGACTGCGCTGGGCCTGCCGGCAATGCGTGGCACGCTGTCGGCCACGATTCCCACCGTGAGTTATGCACAGTCAACGCTTAATGTCGACGGCGCGTTATTGTTTAAAGTATTCGACGGGACGATCACGATGCAAAACCTGGCGCTGGAGAATCCGCTGAGCAAGGTGCCGCGGCTAACCGGCGACATCGACATGCGAAATCTCGATCTGGACCTCTTAACAGGCGCGTTCTCATTTGGAAAAATCACCGGCCGCATCGACGCCGAAATGAAATCACTCGAGCTCGTGAACTGGGAGCCGGTCAGGTTTGATGCGCGGCTTCGCAGCAGCGCCGGCGAATATCCGAAGCGCATAAGCCAGGCGGCGGTGCAGAATATTTCGGCGTTGGGCGGCGCCGGTGCGGCGGCCGCAATTCAGCGCAGCTTTCTGCGATTTTTCGAGACGTTCGGTTATTCGGCGCTTGGCTGGAGTTGCCGGCTCGAATTCGATGTATGTGAAATGGGCGGCATCGCAAATGTGCCGCAAGGGTATGTCATCGTAAAGGGCGGCGGCATACCGGCTATCTCCGTGTTGGGCTACAATCGCAAGGTAAGTTGGCGTGAGTTGCTCGCACGATTGAAGCGCGTCACCGAAGGTAACGTTATTGTGAAGTAGGAAAGGATTCGATATGCGCACGTTAACTGTTATCACCGGCCTCGGATATCTGCTGTTGCAGGGATGCGTGACGATCAATATTTATTTTCCTGCGGCTGCCGCCGAGAAGGCCGCCGACAAAATCATCGATGAGGTTTGGCAGTTGAAATCCCCGAACCAGACCGCGCCGGCGGCGCCTAAACCACCTCAGGAAAAATAAGGAAATGCACATGCGAAACTTGAATCCCATCCGTCTCGGCTGGCTTGCGCTACTGATGCTGTTCGCTGGCAATTTGTGGGCGCAGGCGAATCTCGAAATCAACACGCCCGCGATTGCGGCGCTGCAAGCGAGCATGCAAAAGCGGCATACCGAACTCGCGCCGTTTTACGCCAATGGTGCGATCGGCTTGACGCGTGAAGGCTTCATCGCACTGCGCGAAGCCAACGCAGTAGCGCTGCCGCAGCGCCAACAAGTTAACGGTCTGGTCGCCGCGGATAATGCGGATCGTGCGGCGATGTATCGCGAGATTGCACGCGCCAACGGCAAGCCAGAGTGGGAAAACGATATTCGCACGACTTTCGCGCAGCGCTGGATCGATAAAGCAGCGGGCGGTTGGTACTTCCAAAACAATGCCGGAGCCTGGACGCGCAAGTAGTGACGCCGGTATTGGTTTTTGATATTGAGACCGTTCCAGACGTTGACGGTCTGCGCAAGCTCAACTGCATTGCCCCCGGCATCAGCGACGAGCAGGTGGCGGCGATGGCGTTCCAGCGCCGGCGGCAGGCGACCGGCAATGACTTCTTGCAGCTTCACTTGCAGCGCGTGGTGGCAATTTCCTGCGCGTTGCGCGATCGCGACACATTTCGCGTGTGGTCACTGGGTGAACCCGGTGAAGGAGAAGGCCAACTCATCCAGCGCTTTTTCGACGGCATCGAAAAATATACGCCGCAAATTGTGTCGTGGAACGGCGGCGGCTTCGACCTCCCGGTATTGCACTATCGCGGTATGCAGCACGGCGTGCGTGCGGCGCGCTACTGGGATCAGGGCGAGGACGACCGTGAGTTCAAGTGGAATAGTTACCTCGGTCGCTATCATTCACGCCATCTCGACTTGATGGATTTGCTGGCGATGTATCAGCCGCGCGGCGCCGCGCCGCTCGATCAGTTTGCGCAGTTGTTGGGCTTTCCCGGAAAAATAGGGCTTGAAGGCTCGCAAGTGTGGCCGGCGTATCAGGCCGGGAACATCGCGCAGATTCGCGGCTATTGCGAAGCGGACGTCGCCAATACTTATCTTGTGTATCTGCGCTTCCAATTAATGCGCGGCGCTTTATCGCCAGATACTTATCAGCAGGAAATTTCTCTGGTCAGGACCACGCTCGAAAAAGCGCCCGACGCGCACTGGCGCGAATTCATGCAACGCTGGCCGGCCTGAGTCGGCGGCCGTTTTGGTAGCGTGTTGAACCCCATCCGCGTTGAGTCGCTGGACCAGGAAGGCCGCGGCGTCGCGCACGCTGACGGCAAAGTCATTTTCATCCAGGGTGCGCTGCCGGGCGAACTCGTCACTTACTCGTCGTATATGAAGAAGCCGAGTTACGAGCTCGCGCAAGTCGGGCAGATCATCGAGCCTGCCTCCATGCGCGTCACGCCGCGCTGTGCGTACTTTGGCATGTGCGGCGGCTGCAGCCAGCAGCACTATGACGCGCGCGCGCAAGTGGCCGCGAAGCAGCGCGTGCTCGAAGACAACCTGCGGCACATCGGCAAAGTCGAGTGCGGCAGCATCCTGCCGGCCATCTATGGCGAGGCTTGGGGTTATCGCCATCGCGCACGGTTCTCGGCGCGCTATGTATTTAAAAAAGGCGGTGCGCTGGTAGGTTTTCGCGAAAAGCGCAGCAGCTACGTCACCGACATGGCCACCTGCGAGGTGGTGCCGCCGCGGATTTCGGCGTTGTTGCTGCCGCTGCGCGGCCTCATCAATGCGCTGTCCAAGCCGGAGCGAATGCCGCAAATCGAGCTCGCGATTGGTGAGGGCACTGACGCGCTGGTGTTGCGCATTCTCGAACCGCTGTCGCCGCAAGATGAGCAGGTGTTGCGTGAGTTCGCCGATCGCCACCATGTACAGTTTTTTTTGCAGGCGCGCGGCCCGGATACTGCAGTGCCGTTTTATCCGCCGCACGACGGAGTGCTGTATTACACGCTACCGGAATTCAATCTTGAGATTGGCTTTTCGCCGACCGAGTTTACGCAGGTTAACGCTGCGGTAAACAGGGTGCTCGTGCGCAAGGCAATGCGCTTGCTCGACCCTCAGCCAGGCGAAAGTGTCGCCGACATGTTCTGCGGACTCGGCAACTTCACACTCGCCATTGCGCGCAGCGGCGCGCGCGTCACTGGCTTTGAAGGTGCACGCTCGCTCGTCGCCAGGGCGCAAACGAACGCCGCGCGCAATGGCCTGACTGACACGGCGGATTTCCGCATGGCTGATCTGTTTAAGCTCGATGCGGCAGCGCTCGCGGCGCTTGGCCGTTTCGACCGCATGCTGATCGATCCGCCACGCGACGGCGCAGTCGCGCTCATCAATGCCTTGCCTGAAGATGCGCCGTGCCGCATCGTTTACGTCTCATGTAACGCCGCCACTCTCGCGCGTGACGCCGGCGTGCTGGTGCACACCAACGGCTACACATTGACGGCGGCGGGCGTGGTCAACATGTTTCCGCACACATCGCACGTCGAATCGATCGCCGTGTTCGACCGGTTATGACGGGCCGCAAAATGCAGAAGCGCAGGCATTAAAAAAGGGCATCCGAAGATGCCCTTTTTGCTTAGCTCGACTTCGATTTAGTCGCGATTGCCCGTAAAGGCCATCAGCAACTGCAGCAAACTCGTGAACAGGTTGTAGACGCTCATATACAACGTGAGCGTTGCAGAAACGTAATTCGTTTCGCCGCCGCGCACAATCTGACTCACCTGCCACAAAATCATGCCGGAACTGAACAATACGAACGCGCCGCTGATTGCGAGCGACATGACCGGGCTTGCGAAGAAAATATTCGCGACCACGGCCAGCATAATGATTATGCCGCCGACAGCCAGGAAGTTAGTCATGAAGCCAAAGTCGCGCTTGCTGGTGGTCGCAATGCCGGCCATCGCAAAAAACACCGCGGAAGTGCCGCCCGCGGCGAGCGCTACGAGCTGTCCGCCATTGCGAAGGCCCACCGCCATCTGCAGAATCGGCCCGAGCAATAC
>JANYCE010000267.1 GCA_025360445.1 Betaproteobacteria bacterium | reverse complement strand
CAGCCCGATTTTGATTGCGTCAAACTCTTCTTCCGGCGTTACCTGCTTGAATAAATCTAGTAGTGCTTTCATTTTTCACTCCAAAAAGGCGTGATGCACAAAATTCCGTAAATTCGATGCGCGCTAAGCTTGCTGCTTCGCACGGTCAATAGCGTTCGTGGTCCAAATCGATATCAATCGCGAGGGAGCGAATCTCCTTAACAAGCACGTTGAACGATTCCGGCATGCCAGCCTCGATTTTGTGCTCGCCCTTGACGATTGACTCGTAGACTTTGCGGCGACCCTCGGTGTCATCTGACTTGACGGTCAGCATTTCCTGCAGGGTGTATGACGCCCCGTAAGCTTCAAGCGCCCACACTTCCATCTCACCGAAGCGCTGGCCACCAAACTGCGCCTTGCCGCCCAACGGCTGTTGAGTCACTAGGCTGTAAGGTCCGGTCGAGCGCGCGTGCATCTTGTCGTCGACCAGGTGATGCAGTTTTAGCATTTGCATGTAACCGACGGTGACCTGACGGTCGAATGCTTCGCCCGTGCGGCCATCAAACAAGGGGATCTGGCCCGAGCGCGGCAGACCCGCAAGTTCCAGCATTTCCTTAATCTCCGCTTCGTTCGCGCCGTCGAATACCGGCGTTGCAAACGGCACGCCGTTGGTCAGGTTCTTCGCCAGCTCCATCACTTCGAGATCGCTTAAGGAGTCGATGTCTTCCTGCTTGCCGCTCGAGTTATAAATTTTGGTCACGAACTTCCGTAAGTCGACCAGCTTGGCTTGCGCCTTCAACATTTCGCCGATCTTGAGACCCAGGCCTTTGGCGGCCCAGCCCAGATGCGTTTCAAGAATCTGCCCGACGTTCATGCGCGAAGGTACGCCGAGCGGGTTCAACACGATATCGAGCGTAGTGCCGTCCGCCATGTGCGGCATATCTTCAACCGGCGTAATTTTCGAGATGACGCCCTTGTTGCCGTGGCGGCCCGCCATCTTGTCGCCAGGTTGCAGGCGACGCTTGACCGCAATGTACACCTTGACCATTTTCTGCACGCCGGGCGGCAGTTCATCACCACTCGTCAACTTCTTTTTCTTCTCTTCAAACGCCTTGTCGAACTCGACGCGCTTTTGCGCAAGGCTTTCCTTTAACTGCTCCATCTGGCGGTTGACTATGTCATTGGCAATGTCGATGTCAAACCAGCTGTGACGCTCAACTTCCGTCAAGTACGCCTTGGCGATCTTGGTGCCCTTAACAAGTTTTTTAGGGCCCTTGTTGCCAATCTTGCCAATCAACAGGCGCTCGACGCGTCCGAAGGTATCGTCTTCGACGATGCGCATCTGGTCAGCGAGATCTTTCTTGTATCGCTTTAATTCGTCGTCAATGATCTGTTGCGCGCGCTTGTCGCGCTCGATGCCTTCGCGCGTAAAGACCTGCACGTCGATGACGGTGCCCGACATGCCCGAGGATACGCGCAAGCTCGTGTCTTTAACGTCGGACGCCTTCTCCCCGAAGATCGCGCGCAGAAGCTTTTCTTCTGGCGTTAACTGGGTTTCGCCCTTGGGCGTCACTTTGCCCACCAGCACATCACCCGCTTCGACTTCGGCGCCAATATAAATAATGCCCGACTCGTCGAGATGGCCCAACTGCGTTTCCGATAGATTGGAAATGTCGCGCGTAATCTCTTCCGGTCCGAGCTTGGTGTCGCGCGCCACGACCGACAGTTCCTCGATGTGAATGGAAGTAAAACGCTCATCGGCAACTACGCGTTCGGAGATCAGAATCGAATCCTCGAAGTTGTAGCCGTTCCATGGCATGAATGCGACCAGCATGTTCTGGCCGAGTGCGAGTTCACCCATGTCCGTCGAGGCGCCATCGGCTACCACGTCACCCTTGGCGATCACGTCGCCGACGCGCACGAGCGGACGCTGGTTGATGTTGGTGTTCTGGTTCGAGCGAGTGTATTTAACGAGGTTGTATATGTCGACGCCGACTTCGCCGGCTGTCGCTTCCTCATCGTTAACCCGCACGACGATGCGGCTCGCGTCCACATAATCGACGATGCCGCCGCGATTGGCGCGCACGGCAGTGCCCGAATCGACCGCAACAGTGCGTTCAAGTCCGGTACCGACCAGCGGCTTCTCCGCACGCAGACATGGTACGGCCTGGCGTTGCATGTTCGAGCCCATCAACGCGCGGTTCGCGTCGTCGTGCTCGAGGAACGGAATCAGCGAGGCGGCAACCGATACGATCTGCGCCGGCGCTACGTCCATGTACTCGATGCGGTCCGGCGTCGCCAGCGTGAACTCGTTCTTGTTGCGGCAGGACACGAGTTCGTCGGTGAACTTGTTTTTCTTGTCGAGCTCGGCGTTCGCCTGCGCGATCACGTACTTGCTTTCCTCGATGGCCGACAAATAGTGAATCTCGTCCGTCACATGCCCGGCCGTCACGACGCGATACGGCGTCTCGAGGAACCCATACTCGTTGGTGCGCGCATAAAGCGCTAACGAATTGATCAGGCCGATGTTCGGGCCTTCCGGCGTTTCGATCGGGCACACGCGACCGTAATGCGTCGGATGCACGTCGCGCACTTCGAAGCCCGCGCGCTCACGCGTCAGGCCGCCAGGCCCCAGCGCCGAAACGCGGCGTTTGTGCGTGA
>JANYCE010000266.1 GCA_025360445.1 Betaproteobacteria bacterium | reverse complement strand
CACTTGCGCCGCATGGCCGCGCGGGGTTACCCCGTACAGCGCATGCCTCAACATGCCGTCCTTGTCTATGATGAAAGTCGATTGTTGAATGCAGATCTTTTTGCGGCCTTCGTGTTCTTTCTCGTACAACACACCGTAATTATTACAGACCTCGCCCTCGACATCCGCGAGCAATTGTACCGCGAGCCCGTGCTTGTCCAGAAACGCGCCATGACTCTGGCAGTCGTCCATGCTGATACCGATGACCACGGCGTTAAAGCGCTTGAAGTTATCCTCCAGGTCGCTGAACTCGATCGCCTCGAGCGTGCAGCCCGGCGTGTCGTCGCGCGGATAAAAGTACAGTACAACTGTTTTGCTGCCGCGAAAGCTGGCGAGACTGACTGCTTCCATTTCGGCGTCAGGCAAATCGAAACCCGGGGCCGGTTGACCGGCCTGCAACTTCAGCGCTCCGCTTTCAGTCTGAATCGCCACGCATTAATTGTAGCAAAGTACCGCGACGTCAATAGGGTGCGCTGCACGCAAAACTTTTTTAGGGCTGATTTCGCACGTGCTATTGCAATGTTTCGCGGTCACAGACACTTGTAATCAGCACGTTATAATCGGCCGATGACGGACACTCTACCCGGCGCGCGCAAATTTCTCGCTCAATTCTGGCAAAAAAAACCGTCATTCACACGCGGCGCACTGCGGCAATTCGCTGATGCACTTGATCGCGCGCGCATATTTGAGCTTGCCTGCCGCGACGATGTTGAATCGCGGCTGGTGACCGGCACGCGCACATCATGGGAAGTCGAGCGCGGACCGTTTCGCCGCCGTGATCTCGGGCGTTTGCCGCCGCGCAACTGGACGCTGCTGGTCAATGGGCTCGAAACCGTCCTGCCTCGCGCGCGCGCATTGCAACAGTCATTCAGCTTCATTCCGTATGCGCGGCACGACGATGTGATGGCGAGCTATGCAGCGCCGGGCGGCAGTGTGGGGCCGCATTTCGACAGCTATGACGTATTTCTGGTGCAGGGCGCGGGCCAACGGCGCTGGCAGATTGGCGCTCAACGCGACTTGGGCCTCATCGCGGATGCGCCGCTAAAAATACTGCGGCGCTTTCGCCCGCAGCGCGAATGGATCGTCGACACTGGTGACGTGTTGTATCTGCCGCCGCGCTATGCGCACCACGGTGTTGCGATCGACGAGTGCATTACATGGTCGGTCGGCTTTCGCGCGCCGGGGCAGCGGGAAATGGCCGACCGCTTTTTAACCTTTCTAAGCGACCAGGAACGCGCTGACTCGTCGTATCGCGATCCTGGCCTCAAACCGCAGCGCCACTCCGCCGCTATTGGCAAGGACATGCTGCGCCAGATTAAGACGATGCTCGAATCGATTCGCTGGACCGATGCGGATATCGAGCGCTGCGTCGGCGAGTATTTGACTGAACCGCGTGCGGGCGTAGTCTTCCAACGCGCACGTCACATTTCGGCGCATGCATTCAATAGGCGTCTGCATGTTCACGGCGTCCGCCTCGCGCTTCCCACGCGCCTGCTGACCTCTGGCGATAAGGTGTTCATCAACAGCGAAACCATCCTCGCGCCGCCCCTTACCCGCCTCGTGCTGGGCCAGCTCGCCGACGATCGTTGCCTGCCTGCCGGCTTGCGCATCGACGCGTCAACGCGCACTGTGCTTTATGAGTGGTATCGCGCAGGCTACATTGAAGCCGGCGATTGAGCCGCACGCAGTAGTTCGATTTAAAATCGTCTCTGCGCATCGCGAAATTTTGATCGGCCTGATAAGTTAAGCGCACATGCTGACCGTCCCGCCAGATCGCATGCCCGGCGCGCGCAAGCTCGAAGGCGTTGCAGCCTACGACGCCGCGCTCGATGAACTGCTCGCGAATGCCAATCACACCGTCCGCGTTTTCGACAAAAGTATCGGGCGTGGCTTCAATTCACTGCAACGCTACGAGCTGCTGGCGCAGTTTTTGGTCGCGCGCCGCACCAATCGAGTGAAAATCGTGCTGCACGAGACAGCCAACATCGTGCGCGACTGTCCACGGCTGGTGATTCTGCTAAAGCGCTTCAGCCATGGGCTTGCCATTCATCAGACGTTGCCTGCGGCGCGACTGGTCTACGATCCGTTCGTGGTGGCCGACGACACGCGGTTCGTGCGCCGTTTTCACTACACGGGGGTGCAAGGTGAAGCGACGATCGGCGACGTTGCGGCTACGAGTTTGCTGATCAAGCGCTTCGATGAAATCTGGGACGCTTCCGCGCCGGCGGTATCGGCGACGACCATCGGGCTTTAAGCCTATCTGGAAATGACGGGTAAATAAGGGTACAATTCCACGGTTGGCGGGCCGTGCGTGGCCGGTCAGAAAACCCCTATCTGCAAAATAAAATTTATTAAAAGTTAAAGGAAACATTATGAATCGCTCTATTCTCATTGCTGCATTTCTGGCGCTCGGCCTGACCGCCTGCGGCGAAAAACCCGGCAAAGCTCCCGTTGCACCCGCGCCGGCACCTGCCGTAGCGCCGGCACCCGCCGCCACGCCGGCACCCGCGCCTGCCCCGGTGCCTGACGCCATGAAATCAGATGCGCCCAAAGCCGACGCCATGAAATCCGATGCCGCCCCTGGCACGAGCGCGCCTACAGCGCCTTCGGGCGATACCAAGAAAGATCCGAAGCAGCCTGGTTAATTATCTGCCGCTTCAAATAAAACGCCGGCTAACCTAGCCGGCGTTTTTTATTGCCGTCTTGACCGAAGTTTTTAATTCAGTTGGCGCCAATCGAAGCCATCCTGCTGCGTAGCTACCCCTATCCAGTCGGGCGCGCAATTCATTGCATGCGCCAATGCTGCGCTTGCAAGTTCGGCGGTGTTATTTTGCTTGCTTAGATGCGCTGCGACCAGATGTTTAAGCCGGCTGCAATCGATGAGCCCCAACAATTCGGCGGCCGTCTGGTTGTCGAGATGCCCGAACTTTCCGGCGATGCGCTCTTTGAGCCGCTGGGGATAAGCGCAACCCCACAACATGTCGAGATCGTGATTGCACTCAAGCACGAGCGCGTCAAGCCCCGACAGCACCGCCTGCATGTGCGACGTGAGCGAGCCCGCATCCGTCAGTAATCCCACCCGGCGTGCGCCGTCACTGAATATGAATTGCGAAGGTTCGCGCGCGTCGTGAGGAACCGTATACGGCTCGATCTCGATGTCACCGATTGAAAAGCGCTGATGGCAATCAAATATATTGATTGCATGGACGCCAGCGAGCGCTTTAGCGGCGGCCTTATGCGTGCCATACGTCAGCCACACCGGAATATTGTACTTCCGCGAAAACCGCGCTGCGCCGCCGACGTGATCGTCGTGTTCGTGCGTGACGAGAATTGCGTTAATCGAGTCCGGCGCTACATTCAGGCGCGCCAACCGCGCCACCGTATCGCCGAGCGAAAATCCGCAGTCGGCGAGAATTTTCGTGCCGGCGACTTCGAGTAACAATCCATTGCCTTCGCTGCCACTGCCTAACGATGCGAACCGCATCATTGGCAGCAGGCGGTCCACCCGAGGGTGGCAGGTGGGTTGTAATTAGGGGGGCGAATGCCGGCGTGACGCTTATAACGTCCAGCCGCCATCACTTCAGCTGCTCGAACAGCAGCGACAAGATGCGATTGGCGGTAACGGATTTTTCCTCGCCGCCATCCTTGTTAAGCACGCTGACTTCGCTGATCGTGTTCACGTCCTTGACCTGGATGCGGAACTGGTCTTTTCCGGTCGGCTTTTCAGTCTTGCTGAACGGGTTTAACTTCGACAAGAGTCCGCCCTTTTGCTGAGTGCTTTTATTGTCTGCATCGGGGTCGACGTAACGCACGAAATAAAGACCTTTCGAGCGGTCCCGGTCTTCAACCGTGAAACCGACGCGGTCGAGCGCGAGCCCGATGCGCCGCCATGCGCGGTCAAATTGGTCGTTGACTGACAAGGTCGTGGCGCCGTCCCTCTGCCCTTTAATCAAGGTGGCGCGCGCCGGGCCCTGCGGCTTTGCTAGCGCAATTTCGGTCTTCGCGCGCTCCTGCTGCACGCCAAAGCGCCCCATTAACCGCCGCAGCATTTCCGCTTCGAGATCCGGGTCTGGCGGACGTGGTTGCCAGCGCGTTTCGCTCCTGCCCTCGTTTACGTAGACCTCCTCCATGCCCCGGTGGCTCACGTAAATCTCGGTCGTGCCGGCAGCGCTGCCACGTTCGAGCCGGGTGCGGAATTTATCGCGCTCGGCGGTCGATGAAATGCTGTCGAGCATTTTGCCCAGAAAATTTCGGATGACACCGGCGTCCAGCTTGGCGCGGCTCTCGGCGAAGTCCGTCTCCATCACGCCTGCTTCCGGATGTTCGACCACGATTACAAAGCCCAATTCCTGCCAGAATTGTTTCGTTACGTTCCACACCGCATCCGGTTCGCCCTCGACGATCAGCCAGCGCTGTGAGCCCGCGCGCTCGACCCGCGCATTAGTCTGCGCCGGCAGCACGGCGGTTTTCGTGGGATCGGGAGCCGCGCGGCGTTCTTTATCGTAGTCGGACAACAGCGCGCCGCCTTTGACTTCGGGCACCGCGTAACGGTCGTCGTTGGATGGTTTGGTCAGATCAGGCGGAACGCGCAAATCGGGCAGGCGGTTTTTGGCGGCCGACCTGTATTCAACGGTGTCACTTTCCAGCTTTGGCAATGCGCTGCACGCAGCAAACAGTGTCGCCGCGCAAACCGCCATCGCCGTCTTCCATTGCGGCGAAACATTCATGATAAATCCTTTACGCATTGATGCCCGCCTGCTTCATCGCGGCGCGCACGCGTGCATGATGGTTCTCGGTTAAGGGGGTCAGCGGCAGCCGGATCCCGGGCTTCAT
>JANYCE010000205.1 GCA_025360445.1 Betaproteobacteria bacterium | reverse complement strand
GGTATGCGGTGCGCCCGCGGCGAAACCAGGTCGGTTTGCCACTTTGGAGTAAGCATCCAGCAGGTTCAGCATTGAACGACACGCCGGGAATACCGGTATATCCCGCAGGGAGCTCAAATAAGGCGGTTGAAATTCCAGAGTCAGTTGCGCGATCGATAAATCCGCAATGAATGATTTGAAAGTGAGGCAATACGGATCCATGACCCTCATCCACATCCAGCCCCCAAAACCCGTATTGTCGTAGTACACGAGCGAAATCACGGCGCCATGAGTGCACCGGTTCGAGCGCAGCATCTCGTCTCCTATTAGATGCGTTCAAGACGATCTTCGCTTCCCAAGGACCATACCCTCGGATGTGATAACGGTGTCGAACCCTTTGTTTTGGAGAAATGCGGAGATTGCAATATAGATTGGTACCCCGTCTCGCATCACGTGGCCGCGAACACCCAAGCGCTTAATAATTAGCAATGTTTTTTCCATTCCTTGCACAACTTCCAACTCACTCCCATTAGTTTCAACCAAAATGAAGTCGATATATTTCACACGATATTCCGCCAGAATATTATCGATCGTATCAACCGAAACTATGGTGGTGCCCTTGTAACGACTTTCGGATAGATGATCGGCCACACCCCACCATTCAAAGGTAAGGGCACCCCCTGGAATATCGGCTAGGCGATGCTCTCTTTCTCCGCCGACAAAAAACGTTGCTTCGCCCGTCTTATTCGATGCGCCTTTCGGAACAATTTCTACTTGAGGAAACTGCTCCTTTGGAAAGCTTCTCCTCAGCGCGTTTATGTTGCCAGTCTCTGGTTCAATAGCAAAGACCCGTCCGGCCAATCCGACAGATTTCGCGAAACGTGCAGTCTCCTCTCCGGAGCTCGCGCCAATCTGTACCACTACATCCCCTGGACGAATCGGGTAGTCATAAAAAAAAGTTAATATATATTCGAAAAACCGATTGCGGTATTTGGGTATATACGCCGAGCGGTACCATCGGTTCCAAGGACGGGTGAACACTCGATTTTTGAATCGCTGGCTCAGATATTTATTTTCGAGCAAGCGCTGGTTTGCAATCGAAAGCATTTGCCAAATGAGCGGCCATGATAAGTAAAAAATACGAGCTAGCGTTTTTTTGAACAAAACCTCGATCGTTCTAATTTTCGTCGCTATAAAGACCGGAAATTGGCTGACACATTGCTTGGTCTTGGCCCACCCAGCACTTAATCTTGTTGCTATCGCAAAGGGAAATTGTGTGAGATGCCGCTCGATCTTAATCAAACCTATCTTGAAGTTCACGGCAAGGACTGCCGACTGTGGGAGGCCGATATATTTAATTGATTAGCCATAAGGGGTAAAGCCAGTCCTTCGAATAGTTCTTAAAATTTAGATAGGGAATTAGAAACGATTCTACTACTGTCGAAGCCGCCCTTCGCCGCTGCGTCGTCTCTGCCGAGCACAGGCGGCTGCTCGGCGACCGCGCGTAGAATTGCACGCCGTTGGATTGCACTAACGCACTTGGCCCTCCGCATCGCGAAAGGCCGAGGGTGGCGTCGAATTAAAATGTTGGGAGACACATTTTAAGTAGCCACAGCTGATTTCATGTTGATGCGGAAGCAAATATTATATTCTGAATATGGTGCTCGGGGCTTACCAGCGAGGACAGCAAGCTTTGAACGTCGGGACTTAGCCATACGGCCTCTAAGTACCACCAAAACTGAGGCGCAGTCGCGGAGCGGTAACCATAACTGAATGACTCCGCAACTGTGAAACCCGCTCTGCTTACTGCGTCGATGAGCTCGTCCATGGTGTAAAGATTCTTTGAGGCGGGATCGAATTTCTTTCCGGTGCGTAGGGTATAACGATTTGTCCGATTAACGGTGCGTATCACGACGCGCCCGCCGGGGCGGACTACGCGGCGTAACTCCTGTAGGGCCTTGGCTGGATCGTCGAAATATAGAAGCGCGCCCAAGCATGCTGCATGATCGAATGAATCGTCGAGAAATGGCAATTCCTCTGCTTTTATATTCGCGATGAGTTGCGCCGACGTCTCTTTGCGCAGGAATTCCCAACTCGGAAATTCCCATGGGTCGACTCCCGTAACCTGATAACCCAGGGTGGTCAGCATGGCTACGTATTTTCCCGGTCCGCAGCCGAGTTCTAGTAACTTCTCGCCAGTACCCCCCGGGAGCCAATCTTTGATTCGACAATGGAGCTGGTGCGCCGCCATAGCCTGGACGTATGCGGAATCAAAGACGAAGCGTCTGAGCAACGCGTCCTGAGAAACAACGATCTGAGCATTGAGAAGCCGCTTAATCATTCCCCATCCTTTACGCAACTTACAGGCACCCGAACATTCATCACCCCGAAATCAAGGCCTGGATACCTATTTTGAACAGTGAATTTCATGCAATTAATTTTTCGGTCGAAGACTTCCGAGTAAGGATAGTTGGCAGGGAAATCCCATCCATTCGCAACAGAAGCGGAAACATGGTATTCACCGCTAGAAAATAAATTGTTTCCGAAGACGAAGCTGACCTTATATTTGCCATCGAGATTCCTAAAATTGGGACTATCGAGCCCGCTGGTTTGCCAGAATACATACACGCCATCTGATCGATTGACTCGTATGCCAACGTCCGCGATCGGAGTTGGACGGTTGGTACTAAATCGGACATTGATCTCGAAGGGTTGTTGTTCCTGAATGACGGTCGTGGTCTGGGATTCGCAAACAAGCGTTACGTCAATAATCTCAATATTGCTTCTGGCATTTTGCTCGATTTTCTTTAGCGTTGCGTGGAATTGGTCATTGTTGACGACCGGCATTTCGCACTCTGCAATCAACTCCCGCCAGCTGCCATCCAATCCTTTCTCGCTTAGTGCGCGCGCAGTTTCCCAACCGCCCGTCAGAGGATTAAGGAATTCGACGCCGAGATTTTCCCGGCCAACGATCGAACAGGTTTCAATACGAAGTTTTATGGGCCAAGTCGCAGACGAATTCGTCGGAATCTTCAGGACAATCTGTCCCCCCCTTTGCTTCCCCGATTTAGCGGAAAGTATCCGGCATTCATGATGATTTTTCGTGTAAAACCTTCCCCATTCGGACCCGAGTAGATCTAGTGCGGTACTGGTATTGCCGTCGTTAATATCCTGTAAGGTTAACGGGATTTCTTGATCGGGAATGTTGTGTCCGGACAAACTTATTTTTCTGATGTAGTGCGTGTCCTCAAAATTGTGGTTCGCATTTTTCGAGATGATTCTGAGTCGATAGAACTGCCCATCACCCAATTCCGAAGGGTGCGCCGAGCTTGAGGAAAGCTTTTTTCGGCGAAGGTTCCCCTCCCTGGTCGTTTCGTCTTCCTGCCTTCGATAGTCTTCTTCGTATAATTTCAGAATATGATCGACCGGGCCCGCATTTCGAATCCCGCCGTTTTCCAGCCATATGACCGTGTCGCAGAGCATCTGAATCGCGCTGGTCGAATGGCTGACGAATATCAGCCCCTTCCCCTGATTGCAAAGATCGATCATGCGTTTGGTGGCTTTGCCCATAAAGTAAGCATCGCCAACACTCAGTACTTCATCGATGATCAGGATTTCAGGTTTGATGGCGGTGGCTATCGCGAAGGCTAGTTTCGCGTTCATCCCAGAACTAAAAGTTTTGACAGGTGCGTAGATAAATGATCCCAGCTCCGTAAACTCGATGATCTCCTCGGTAAGGGCCTCCAATTCGGATTTCCGGCAGCCATTCAAAATCAAATTAAAGCGGATGTTGCTGAGTCCCGATTCTTCCGGATTCAACACAGTGTTCAGGCTCAGCATCGCAGAGATTGCGCCGTTGACGGTTACATTTCCTGAAGTCGGCTGCAAATTTCCGGTGATAATTTTGAGCAGAGTGCTTTTACCGGAACCGTTCGGCCCGATTATCCCAACGCGTTGTTTTTCGGTAATGTCGAACGAAATATCTCTCAACGCCCAAAAGGTGTCATGCCGAGATTTGCCCGTAATGAATTCGCGCAGGAAATCGCCCGGTTTTGCGTAAACAGAGTAAGCCTTGGAGACGTCATTTACCGAAATAATGGTGTCGCTCATAAGACATTGCCTAACACAGGCTTTAGCTTGCGAAAAATCCGATAGCCCATTACAAAAATGCCGATGCTCCCAACCACTAATACGGGCCACGCCCAAGGGTGTTCGAATCTTCCGAAGTAGAGTGCATCCTGATAACACCAGATGAGATAACTAAACGGATTGAAATAGAGAATCGGCTTGAACAGTGTCGGAACCCATTGGGGCAAATAAAAAATCGGCATCAGATACATCCCTGCCAGTCCAAACAGTTGCACGAAATCCTTGGTGTCGCGGAGAAAAACGCTCACAGAAGCGAGCAAATAACCGACTCCGAGCATCGCCATTGTCTGGAGAATAAGAACTACGGGAAGCAGAAAATACGTCCACGGCAGAGAGCCATGACCGTAAAGGACATACGCTATAAGAATAACCGTGGAAATTGCCTGATTGAAAAGCGATGCCAGCACTCCCTTGGCGGGCAAAACCTCAATCGGAAAAATAACTTGCTTGACCAGATTTGCATTGCCAGTTATCGAACCGCAACTCTTATTCATCGATTCCTGAAAGCTCATCCACGGAATAAGGCCGGCCAAAATATATGTCGTGTAATCCAACGGCATCTCGAGCGTGCCACCGACCTTAGTGCGAAACACGAATGCAAAAACAAACACATAGATGCCCATCAAAAATAACGGATGTCCGATCGCCCAGAAAAGCCCGAAAACCTGGCCCGAATAGCGCTCGGTTATCTCACGCTTTGCCATTTCCCATGTGAGCTGACGGTGCCGGGTGAGCAGCGCGAAAATCTCACGTAATGCGGAAAAATGCACGTTTGGATCAATCAGTGATTTCACGAAGTCGCCGTCGAGTGAATGGTTATAGCAGCGCCTAAAGAGCGGTATGGTCTTTGCACCCGCATTATTCTCGCTGCCCGTTGCTTACAGAAGAGTTTTTATCCGGTAACCTAAATGAAAGGAATGGCTGCAAGAGTTTCATCGATGGCCCCAATTTTAACTTCGATCCGGCGGGCTAGGCGTTGCGGAAGATCGGCAGTTTCCAGATAAATGCGACCAAGCCGCGCCGCGACTGCATCCTGCGAATGATTGCGCTCGATATAACGGCGTCCGCGCAGGCCGACCTTGACCAGTTCCGCTCGATTGGCTGCACACCATCGAAGCGTTTCGATCAGGATATCCGGTCCGGTATTGATGATCGGACATTCCTCCGGCCGCTGGATCATGCCGCCCGGACGCAGATAACAAAGTGCGGCTTTGCCATGGGCCATTGCTTCAAGCGCGGTGTAGCCGTGATTGCCCGCGATAAAGTTATCCGCGATGAGGTCAGCCTCAGCGAAAAGCTCCATCACCCGCTCATGTGAAACGCCAGATAGCTTGATAAGCTCGATGGCCACGCCAGCTTGCTGAAGGCTCAGGACTGCGGCTTCGAGAAAGCGCGACCCCTTGAACGCCGCGTGATTGGTGGAATGGGCTATCTTCAGTGGTCCGGCGGTAGCGCTTACGCCTACGTATCTAATTTTGAGCAAGTCGATCGGCCAATAAGCCAACTGCCGGCAACCGGGTATGTAATCAACCATGTCACCCATCGCGATCAGCGCATTCGCATACTTAGCGACGGCCGACACGTTTGCTTTTCCCGTTGACTCGTCGCACACACAGTATTTCCCGGGTTCGGGACAGTCCATGCAGCAGTTTAGCGGGCCCAGCGCGATCGTTCGCTCGCGCGTACGAATATCGGCGCCGTAGGCATATACGTAAACCCTTTTTCCTGCACGTTTCAGGATCTCGAGCTCCGCGGTCTGGCTGAGCTGGCTCGCCGGTAATATGCCGCGATCGAAAAAATAATTGAAAAAATCGTAACGCAACAAAGCCCAGGCCAGAACGAGCCGATAAAAATAAACATTGTTCTCAAGCCCGAACCGTTTGATGAACGATTGCAGGTTACGGTCGAAGTTCTGCGTAATGTAATAGCTCGTGAATACGAGAGACTCTCCCTGAATGCCGAGCAGTCGATCGCTGTGGGCCAGCAAGGTCGTAGTCAGAATCGGGGTAATTCCCCAGAGCGACCGCGGATGGCCGCGCCAGAGGCGGTAGTGCGTCAGCAGTCGGCCAAGCCGAATTGCGATCGCCAAGGGGATCAGCGAACAGAATGCGCACGCGTAACGAGTCAGCCGGTTATTCAAGCGTCGGTCACAACTTCAAATTTTCGTTGTATGTATACGGGATAATTGAGACTCGGAAATGCGTCTCCGATTGCACTGATCTTCTAGTCACGTTCGGTCTCGAATTACTCCCCGATGCCTTAACAATGACACTACATTTTCGACGCATTCATGCAAAGACGAAACGTGCGTGTCAAGAATAAGGTCTGGCGATTCGGGTTCTTCATAGGGGGCAGATACACCCGTAAAATCTTGAATTTCGTTCGCGCGGGCAAGGCGATATAAGCCTTTAACGTCGCGTCGTTCGCACACTTCTACAGGGCAGCGGCAATATATTTCGATGAAATCTCCGTCCGCGGTTAAACGGCGAAGTTTTTCCCGATCGGCTCGATAGGGGGAGATAAAAGCGGTAAGCGCAATTATTCCGGCATCGATAAACAACCTGACCATCTCGCCGATTCGGCGAATGTTTTCGGTTCGATCTTGTGGGGAGAAGCCCAGGTCTGAACAAAGACCATGGCGCACATTGTCTCCATCGAATACGAATGTTCGGCAACCCATTTCGTGAAGCCGCTGCTCGACCGCGTGCGCAATCGTGGATTTGCCCGCACCAGACAATCCGGTGAACCACAAGACCAGCCCCTTGTGACCGTTCAAGACTTCTCTCTGGGGCCGGGTCACTGCCGCCCCGTGCCGGGTAACGTGTGGCGTCATCGATTTCCGTTGTTAGAACTATGAAATGAAAACCGGTCGATGCAGGATTTTACAAAAATGTCTCGCACCACTTCTCGACGTTCAGCAGCGACCAGATCAACAGGCGCCGGTTTTCCTTGCCTTTGAGGTGCTGATTAACCAGCGCATGAACTGACTTGCGGTCGAGGTATTCGTAGATGCGCGCCTTGTCCGAATAGAGTGTGCGCCGGACGTAATCGATGCTCTCGCCTTTGAACCAGCTCGCATCGGGGGCGGAGAAGCCCTGCTTTTCTTTTTCGGTAATCACTTGCGGAATGTAGCGTTCCATCACCTTGCGCAAGATCAGCTTGCCGTCTTTGGTTTTATTGAAGTATTTTTTGGTCTTGGGCCCGGGCTCGTTTTCGTTCAGCCGCGCCACTTTTGACAAATTGCCAAGTTTCAGCCGGGAAGGGATCTTCATCGCAAAATCCACCAGCTCGTTATCGAGGAATGGCACGCGGGTCTCGAGCGAATGCGCCATGCTCAGCTTGTCTTCGACGACGAGCAGCCCGTGCAAAAAGGTCTTAGCTTCGAAGTATAGCGAGTGGTTAATGTAATCTTCGGGGCGCGTTAACGAGGCCGCGTGTTGATGGAAGACGTTGCGAAAAATGTCGCGCGTAGATACCCGCCCGACTTTGCCGCGGATAGGCGCGAACACCTTGTTGACGCTGTCGTTCGGCAGCAGCCTTTGCCAGAAGCCGTAGTATTTGTCGACATAGTGCTCGAAATCATTGTTGACCACCGCCCGGTAATAGCGCCACGGATAGCCGCCGAAGAGCTCGTCGCCGCCGGCGCCCGACAGCACGACCTTGACGAATTTGCTCGCCAGTTGGGCCGCGTAGTAATTGGGATAACTCTGGCCGACGCGCGGTTCTTCCAGGTGCCACGCAAGCTTCGGCATTACGCGTTCCATGTCGCCGGCCTTCAGCACCATTTCGTAATGCTCGGTCTTAAAGAGATACGACATGTACTCAGCCGGCGCCCGTTCGTCGTAGCCCAATTCGACACCGGACGCGGAGTTGAGATCGAAGCCGCAGGTAAAGGATTTGATGTAGGGTAACTGGCGCGCGGCGAGCGCAGTTACCGAGCCGCTGTCCATCCCGCCGCTCAGGTAAGCGCCTATGTCGACATCGCTCACGAGCTGGCGGCTGACGGCTTGCTGGAAGAGACGATCGACCTCCTCTATGTATTCTTCATCCTTGAGGGGGGATTCCGGTTCCGCAAATGAGAAGTCCCAATAAGTTTGCGGGGAAGCAACTTTCATCGAAGCGGCATGGATCGTAAGGTGCGAGCCCGCCGGTAGGAGCCGGACGTCCTTGAACAGCGTGCGGTCCGTAAAAAAGTTCTGGAAAGCGAAGTACTCAAAAAGTCCTTCGTGATCAATCCCCGCGCGATACGCAGGATTAGCAAGAATCGCCTTTATCTCGGAGCCGAATAAGAACTTTTTACCGCAAACGATGTAGTAAAGCGGTTTAACGCCGTAGCGATCGCGCGCGAGAAACAGTTTACGTTCGTGTTTGTCCCAAATTGCGAATGCGAACATGCCGTTGAATCGTTCAACGGATTTCTCGCCCCACTGCGCGTACGCTTTAAGAACTACCTCAGAGTCGGTGCGCGAAACGAACCGATGCCCCAGCGATTCGAGCTCGATTCGCAATTCCTGAAAATTGTAGACTTCACCATTGTAGGTGAGTGTATAGCGGCCATCGGGTGTCGCCATCGGCTGGTGTCCCGCCGTCGACAGGTCGATGATGGCGAGACGGCGGTGACCGAGCCCCAGCGGGCCGTCAATATATTGTCCTTCGCCATCCGGCCCGCGGTGTGCCACTGCGTCCGTCATACGGCGCAAAATAACGGGCGAAACTGGTTCGCCATCGAAATGGAGCGCGCCGACTATCCCGCACATTGCGCTTACTCTGCCGGCAGGCCGGCAGCCCGGCGTCGAGTCGCTACTTCCGCTTTGTGCGTTTTGCGCCAGTGGATGACGCGCTTAAGGCCCTCTTCGAGCGTTACCGATGCCGTGAAGCCCAACTCTTCGGTGGCTTTCTTGGGGGAACCGATGCGATTGCGGACCAGCGTCGCCTGGCTGCGGGGTGCATAGTTAATGGGTTTTTCGCAGCCGGTGATGTCAACCAGCATTTCCGCGAGCTCCTTCAACGATGTCCGCTTTCCCGTGCCGACGTTATAAAAGCGGTCGACGATGCTGGCTTTCATGGCGCAGGTATTGGCTTTGGCGCAGTCTTCCACAGCCACAAAGTCAAATGCCTCACTGCCGTCGCCAAGAATAGTCGGGCCTTCGCCGCGGTCGATGGCGTCCAGCATTTTCATGATCACTGCGATATACGCACCTTGATAGTCCTGGCGTGGCCCGAAAACGTTCATGTAACGCAGGCCGACGACCGGCAGGCCATAACGGTGGTGAAACGCCCGCGCCATGGCTTCCCCGGCGATTTTGGTCGCCCCGTAAAAGTTTTTGTTGTTAAACGGGTGATCTTCTTCCATGGGTTCGCGAACCGCATCGCCGTAAACCGAAGCGGACGATGAATAGACAAGACGCTTAACCGATTTTTTGACACACGCTTCAAGCACATTGAATGTGCCGCGGATGTTGACGTCGAATGCCGAGCGTGGGAAATCGTGGCATTGCAGCAGCCAAAGCGCCGCGAAATGGAACACGCCATCGATTTTGTCCATCGCGGACTCGAGCACATCAGTCTGGCAAATGTCGCCGCCGATATCATAAATTTTTACCCGTGGATCCTTCAAAGCGCTCGTGAGATTTTCTGCGCGTCCGCGAACGAAGTTGTCATAAATGATGATCTCGCCAACGTCTTCTGTCAGCAGTGCATCCACTGCGTGCGAGCCGATCAGCCCGGCGCCGCCGATCACGAGTAAGCGTTTGCCCTGTAATTCCATCTGGCTTTTTTCCTGTTTAGCTAAGATTGATGGGAGCCCGCTCGTCAGGCGCGGGTGAGAACAGCATCTTTGACGGCGGCGACGATTGCATCCTGCGTCGCCTCCGTCATGTCGGGATACATCGGCAGGCTCAAGACTTCGCCGGCCACGAGCTCCGATACCGGCAGTGCGTGGTTTCCATACGTGGTATATGCGGGTTGGCGGTGTATCGGGATCGGGTAGTGTACCGCAGTCGGCACGCCGCTGGCTTTCAGGCGTTTCTGCACTTCGTCGCGATTTTTGACCCGTATCGTATATTGCGCATAGACCGAAGTGCGATCGGGCTTGACCTCAAGAAGATGAATCGCGGGTGCATACTCGGCGAGCAGGCGACTGTAGCGTGCGCCGACCTTTGCTCTGCGTTCGACCTCCCACTCAAAACGTTCCAGCTTGGCGAGAACCACTGCGCACTGCAACGTGTCCATGCGACCGCCAAGTCCGATGCGCGTGTGATAGTAGCGGCGCTCCTGGCCGTGGACGCGGATTTCACGCATTGCTTTCGCCAGTTTGTCGTCG
Source organism: Betaproteobacteria bacterium (assembly GCA_025360445.1). Classification (GTDB taxonomy): domain Bacteria; phylum Pseudomonadota; class Gammaproteobacteria; order Burkholderiales; family SG8-41; genus PALSA-1004. The sequence continues at coordinate 6,349 of JANYCE010000205.1, read as the reverse complement.
CTCACAAATATGGCGCCGCCATCGCCATAACACCCCAGCGGCTTACTCGGGAAAAAACTCGTGCAGCCAATCGTGGATAAATTGTTACTTTTTTTGCCACGATACGTAGCGCCGAAACTTTGCGCGGCATCTTCGATTACCGGCAGGCCGTGTTTTTCCGCAATTGAATTAATCTCGTCCATATCGGCGACCTGGCCGTATAGCGATACCGGCATTATCGCGCGGGTTTTGGCGGTAATTGCCGCCTCGAGTTTATTCGGATCGAGATTGCAGGTAGCGGCGTCAACGTCAACGAGCACGGGTTTGGCGCCAAGGAGCACGATGACTTCAGCGGTTGCTATAAAAGTAAACGAGGGCGTGATGACTTCGTCACCGGGCTTTATGTCGAGCGCCATCAGCGCCATCAACAACGCTTCAGTGCCGCTCGCACAGGTGATGCAATGCTTGGCGCCGGTAAAATCGGTCAGGCATTTTTCAAGCTCAGCAACTTCCGGCCCCATAATGAACTGGCCGTGATCGAGAACCGCTTGCATGCGTCTGCCGATGGGTTCGCGCAGGGCGGCGTACTGCGCTTTAAGGTCTATAAATTCGGTCAGCATCGGAATTTAGTTTTCAGTTGGCAGTTGGGAGTTAGCAGGATTCATTTGCAGTTATCAGTGGGCAGGTCTGAGTTGGCGGTTGGCAGTTTTCAGTTGGCAGGATCCAGGCTGCCCACTGCAAACTTTCAACTTACCTGCGAACACCGTTCATTCTCTATGTGGTATTTTTTTCCACACGCATCGCATTTTACGTCTCCGCGATTTGCGGGCAAGCGCGTGCCGCAGTTGCACATCCAGCCCGCGCGACGGGCCGGATTACCGAGCATTAGCGCATAGGCGGCGACGTCGCGCGTGACCACGGCGCCCGCGCCGATAAAAGCATATTCATTAATCACATGCCCGCAGACCACCGTCGCGTTTGCGCCGATCGTCGCCCCGCGCTTTACCAGCGTGTGAAGGTATTCATGCTTGCGTGAAACGTGACTGCGCGGGTTGATGACATTGGTAAATACCATGCTCGGCCCGCAGAATACATCGTCCTCCAACGTTACATCGTCGTAAATCGACACGTTATTCTGAATTTTCACGTTATTGCCGATCACGACTTTATTGCCCACGTAAACGTTTTGCCCTAGCGAGCAGCCAGTTCCAATCTGGGCGTTTGCGCAAACATGGACCCAGTGCCAAACACGGGTGCCGGCGCCAATGGCGGCGCCGGGATCGATGATCGCGGTCTCGTGGGCGGTGAAGGACATTGGTTCCAAGTTTTCAGTTGGTAGTTGGCAGGGGCAGTTTCACCGGCGGTTGAGGGAGCGGATGAGGCCGACGAGCATGGCTGATATTTTCCGGGTTTCCTGTATCCAGAGCGCACCAGTCTCCCGATTGATGTACCCGATATCGAGCCCAATGTAGCACTGTGTTCGTAATTCTCCGCACGACCCTTTGGCAATCACAAGAAACCGTTGTTTGTCCGCAGGCGTCGCCCGCTCCATTCCCTCGGCAATATTGCTCGCTACCGAAAGCCCGGCGCGTGTGATCTGATCGCGAAATCCGAAATCCTTCAAATCTCGAAGTTCTTTGTACAATTCAACACTGAGTTTCGCAGCGCGCTTCCAAACCTCCAGATCCTCGAATGCTCCACTGCAAACTGTCCGCTGCCAACCGCCAACTCAATAATCGAGCGGTAACGGCACGCGCCGGCCGTCACGTGCCGATAGATAGATGGCAACCAACAGCTCAAGGGACTTCAGACCCTCTCGCCCATCGGTTTCCGGTTGTGCGTCGCCGCGCAGCACGTCGATAACATTATTGTAATAAAGCGGATGGCCAAACCCATAGACGGATGTCGTTTCATAACTTACGTCTTTGACTTTCGTATCATCAGGATCGGGTTCGGCGAATTGCCAATGTTGTATTTCGTTGACCGCGACGCCGCCAATCCGGACTGTGCCTTTCTCGCCAATAATAGTGATCGAGCCCTCAAGATTGCTGGGATAGGTCAGCATGGTGACATTCATTGAGCCAAGCGCACCCCCACGCCAGCGAATGTTCACTACGCCGGTATCTTCGACTTCGATGTCGCGTTCGAGCGTGGCGGTGTAAGCCTGCAGGCTCTCAATCGGCCCCACCAGCCAGTCGAGCAGGTCAACGTAATGGCTGGCCTGGTTCATGAACGCGCCACCGTCAAACTCCCACGTGCCCCGCCACGCTGCGCTGTCGTAATACGACTGCGGGCGCGTCCAGAACACATTGATGTTGACCATGTAAATACGGCCGAAGCGATTTTTCTCGACCGCACGCTTCAAAAGCCTGAGCGTCGGATTGTGGCGATTTTGTTTCACCACAAAAAGGCGAACCCCGGCGGCATCACAGGCGCTGACCATCCGCTTCGCATCAAGCCAGCGCGTCGCCATGGGTTTTTCGGTCATGACGTGTCGGCCGGATTCCGCGACCTGAATCGCTTGCTCAGGATGCAAACCGCTCGGAGTGCTGAGCGCCACGATGTCGGCGTTGGCTTCCTTCAGCATGGCCGGCAGGCTCGAATACGGCTTCGCTCGAGTAATGCCGGCGGCCGCCTCAAGAGCGAATGGATCGATATCGCAGACGCCGACTAATTCGATGCGCTTGGAGTGTTGCTCGATGGCGCCAAAGTGGTTTTTGGAGATTCGGCCGCAACCAACCAGTGCGAGACGAATCTTGCGGTTAACTATGGGCGCGGGATAAATAATCATCTGCTCAGGCTTTGACGACGTTGTCGGCGGGTTCGAGATAGACGCCGCGGGTATCGACTATCAGGCGAGCGTTTTGTTTGATCAAGTCATAGTCGAACGCATCATGATTAGTAGCAAGTAAGACGAAATCGTACTGCGCAATAGTCTCAGCAGTGAGTTTGACGCTTTCAAGAGCAAAACGGTGTTTGCGCATTTTCGGAAATACCGGCACGTGCGGATCGGAATAATGAACCGTCATGCCTTTAGCGGTCAGAATTTCCATGAGTTCGACCGCGGGCGATTCGCGCATGTCATCAACGTTTTTCTTATAAGCGATGCCAAGCACGAGGGCGCGGCTGCCCTTAAGCGACATGCGCCGATCATTGAGCGCGTCTGTAATTTTGCTTACGACCCATTGGGGCATCGCACTATTGATCTCGCCGGCAAGCTCGATGAAGCGGGTATGCACGCCGTATTCGCGCGCTTTCCATGTCAGGTAAAACGGATCGATGGGGATGCAATGGCCGCCCAGCCCGGGCCCCGGATAATAGGGAACGAAACCAAACGGTTTCGTTGCTGCGGCGCGGATGACTTCGTGAATATCGATGCCCATCTTGTCTGCGATGATTTTCATTTCGTTGACGAGGCCGATATTGACAGCGCGGTGAATATTTTCCAGGAGCTTGGTCATCTCGGCGGCGCGCGTCGAACTTACCGGGACGACCGTGTCGATCACCTGCTCGTATAGCGCTACGCCGGCGGCGAGGCATTCCGGCGTGAAGCCTCCGCACACTTTCGGGATAGTCTGCGTGATGTAATCCGGGTTCGCGGGATCTTCGCGTTCCGGTGAGAAAACCAGGAATATGTCGCTGCCAATTTTCAGACCCCGCGCCTCGATGCGAGGTTTGAGTTCCTCGTCCGTTGTTCCCGGATAGGTCGTGCTTTCGAGTGACACGACCTGGCCGCGGCGCAAATAGGGCACGATGGCGTCGGTCGTCTCAATGATGTAACTCAAGTCGGGTTCGCGATGTTGATTAAGCGGTGTCGGAACACAAATGATTAAAGCATCAGCTTCGGCGCAACGCGCGAAATCGGTCGTTGCCGCGAAGCCTTTGGTTTTTGCGCTGGCTATGGCCGCCGCATCTATGTGCTGGATATAGCTGATGCCGTTGTTCAGTTGGTCAACTTTAGCCTGGTCAATATCGACACCCAGAACCCTGAAACCCATTTCACTGAATCGCAACATCAGGGGGAGGCCGACATAGCCCATGCCGATGATGGCTATGACGGCCGTGTGATCACGGATTTTCTGGACCAGAACGCGCGCGGACATTGGTTACAGACGATAAAAAACAAAGAATTATACAGGTTGGCCGGACCGCGCCCGAGCTAACTGCCATGTGCGCTTTCTTTGTCCTGAATCTCGGCTGTTAAACTTCGCCTCCGAGAAACAGCAGTACGAAGTTCATCCAATGGCAGGATTTCGGATTCGGGATGGACCACAATTGCAACGCGAGCCGCTTATACGTACCATTGGAATGGCGTATTACCGGTGTATCGAGATTTTTAATTTCTGCAAAAGCGACAATTTCGTCGAAGTTTCGGGCGATTTTCTGGCGGCGCGAACCGAGGCTTGCACCGTTGAGATAGATATTTCCAGCCAATCAACTCGGGATGAAAAGCAGTGCCTCCCTTAAGCAGGCTACCGACGCAACCCATACCACGCACTGTCGAAATACTCCCGATTCGGCAGCAGGCGCTCCTTGATCCCGCCGAGCTGTGGCGCTTTCGGCACCTGTTTTGCGCCATTGTATGGCGCACGATACGGGTCCGCTACAAGCAGACAGTGATCGGCCTGGCATGGGTGCTATTGCAACCGTTTCTACTCATGCTCGTATTCACAATTATATTTGGCCAGTTGACCAACATGCCGACGCACGGCCAGCCTTATCCGATTTTCGTCCTCAGCGGTCTCCTTGTATGGCTTTTCGTCGCGCAAGCATTTAACCAAGCGAGTATCAGTATCGTCGGGAACACGCATTTAATTACAAAGATATATTTTCCCAGAATCATATTGATTTTGGCGGCAATCACAGCGGCCATGTTTGATTTCGTGTGCTCGTTAGTGCTCTTGATCGCGCTGATGATTTGCTACGGCATTTCACCTACGGTCGGAGCGCTTCTGTTTGTTCCGATGATGTTGCTGGCAGCATTGACTGTCTTCGGCTTGTCCTTGTGGATAAGCGCCCTGCATGTGACTTATCGCGACGTTGGTCATTTGTTGCCATTTCTCACGCAGTTGTGGATGTTTCTATCGCCGGTGGTTTACCCGAGTGATTTACTACCAGCAAAGTACAATTTATTGTTTGCACTGAATCCGATCGTCGTTGTGATCGACGTGACCAGATGGGCATTTGCGGCGGGGCCTGCCCCGGCAAGCTGGATGGTGGCTGTGTCATGCGCTGTGGCGACGTTCGTCTGCATCACCGGATTCTGGTTTTTTCGCCGCCTTGAAGCTAACTTCCCAGACATTGTCTAACCGGGACATTTAAAGTGACACTCGCGGCGGTAACCGTTAGCAACCTGGGAAAATGGTATGTGGTGAACGAGAACCGATACCGCCCGCCCCTATCCGATGCGCTGATTCAAATGATCGATGCTTCCTTCCGGCGCCCTGCAACGAAACGCAAACCCGCACATGCACTGCCATCCTCGATCTGGGCCCTTCGCAATGTGTCTTTCGAGGTGAAATCCGGAAGCGTCTTCGGGATCATCGGCCGCAACGGATCGGGCAAAAGCACTCTGCTTCGCATTCTCGCTCGTATAACTACGCCCACTGAGGGGCGTGCGACCATGCGCGGACGAGTCGGCGCCTTGCTTGAAGTTGGCACGGGCTTTCACCCGGACTTCAGCGGACGCGAAAATATCATGCTGATCGGCACCATGATGGGCATGACTCCAAAGGAGGTGCGTAAGTACGAAGATGAAATCATCGAGTTTTCCGAAATACATGACTTTGTCGACACGCCAGTTAAGCATTATTCAACCGGCATGTTTATGCGACTGGCATTTGCGGTTGCCGCGCATTTAGAATCAGAAATCATGCTCGTCGATGAAGTGCTCGCCGTGGGCGACGATGCATTTCAACAAAAATGCAAAGCCAAAATTCGCACGGCTGCATTGGCGGGGCGCACCGTATTATTCACCAGCCACGACATGAACTCCATACTCGGCATATGCCAATCCTGTCTCTTACTCGATCGCGGGCAATCTGTGCATCAGGGCAACGTAGAAGAATGTGTGCGGCGATATACGGAGCTCTGCGGCGTTACCGATATGGCGCAACAGGTAATATCGCAATGACGCAATGGACGACCCAATTGGGCGTCATATTTTAGCGTCGTCGATCAGGTCCAAAAGGTATCGGCCGTATCCGGTTTTGCCGAGCTTGTTCGCGAGATCAGCCAGGGATTCCGCCGATATATATCCCATGCGATACGATATTTCTTCGGGACAGGCAACTTTGAGCCCCTGGCGTTTCTCGATGGTCTGGATAAAGAGACCCGCTTCGAGCAATGAGTCGGGCGTGCCCGTGTCGAG
>JANYCE010000178.1 GCA_025360445.1 Betaproteobacteria bacterium | reverse complement strand
AAGAGCTGCATGTCTCAGGTTTCGGACGAATCAGTCCAATGTGCCGTTGAAAACAAAACTCTGCATCATCGCGCACAATGACGGGGATTCCGAAAGAACCGGTAACGGTGTAAAGCACGTCGCCCTGCCGAGGCTTCTTGTAAGGCTTCAGAGCGTCAAAGTAAGCACGGGGCACCATGAAAGTGTCGCTGAAATCAATCTCGCGGGTTTCCTTCACGATGTTTCCGATGGTGATGAACGTAACACCTATTGGAGCTTTCGGTGGGGGCAAATGATCACCGTCCGTGATGTCTGTCGCCAAGTCCGCGAGTGTGACCAACTCGCATGATTGCCATTGACCAGCGAAAACCGATTGAAGATAGCTTTCAAACAGAGCGCGGGCGTTTTGGAGATTCTTTTCGGCGTTGGCTTTGGCGGTGGCAATCCCCTCAAACGCTTCGTCTAGCAGGCCGACGATCCGCTGCTGTTCGGCGAGCGGGGGGACGGGAACAGTGACTTCCTTAAGTTTGCCGCCCGACAATTCTTTGAAGGTCGCACCTGTTCCAAGCGAATTCAGCAGATCAACATTGCTGCTAAGGTAGTAATAGAGAAACTTGTATTCGATTTGGCCGCGGGGAATCAGGCCTTTGCAACCTTGGTTCGTCCCCATCAGTTCGGTGTTGATGACCAGGTGCCCGATCGGAGCGCGGGATGAAAGAATCACGGAGTTTGGAGGCAGCATTCGCGCCGAGCTATTTTTTAAACCTAAGTCCGTAATTTTACGTTCGGTGTCGCTGACGTATGGGCTCAGCCGCTTGCCCATTTCAGCAGGAGTAATCCACCGATGATTACCGTCCCAGTATTCGGGCACGCCGGTCTTGGGTGTGCCGCCGTTCATCACTTCGCACAAATCGCCAATCGTTTCTGTGTGCCATCCCTTCTTCATAGCAACGCTTTGATGTTTCCCAGCACCTCAACGCTCTCCGCGTCCAACAGAGCGATTTCATCCATGATGTCTTGCGGACTCCGATGCGCGATCACCTCACCACCATTCGGATTTTTCACTGACAGATCGAATGTATTCTGATCGATCGTCTTGACATCGACGCTCCATGATTTCGGCGAATCAGCATACGTCTTCTGCAACTCGATAAATTCGGCAAGGTCCGCGTCGTTGAGCGGGTTGGTTTTCCCCATGTTGCGCCCAGGGTCGAGTTGATAAAACCAGACCTTGCGCGTTGGCGCGCCCTTGTCGAAAAACAGCACCACTGTCTTCACGCCCGCGCCCTGAAAAGTCCCGCCGGGGCAATCGAGCACCGTGTGCAGGTTGCAACTTTCCAACAGCAATTTGCGCAGACTGACCGAGGCGTTGTCCGTGTTTGATAGAAACGTGTTTTTGATGACGATGCCGCCGCGTCCGCCGGCTTTCAGAATTTTGATGAAGTGCTGCAGAAACAGAAAGGCGGTTTCGCCAGTGCGGATCGGGAAGTTTTGCTGCACTTCCTTGCGTTCCTTCCCGCCGAACGGCGGGTTGGCGAGCACGATATCGTAGCGGTCCTTTTCCTGAATATCGGCAATATTTTCAGTCAGCGTATTGGTGTGAACGATGTTCGGCGCTTCGATGCCGTGGAGGATCATGTTCATGATCGCGATCACGTAGGCGAGCTTGTCCTTTTCCTTGCCGTAGAGCGTTTTCTCCTGCAGCGTTTTGGCCTGCGAGGTGGTGAGGTTTTTCTTCGTCTTCAGGTATTCGAAGGCCTCGCATAAAAATCCCGCCGAGCCGACGGCGCCGTCGTAGATGCGCTGACCGAGTTCGGGCTTGACGACGCGGACGATGGCGCGGATCAGCGGACGCGGCGTGTAATACGAACCGCCGTCGCGGCCCGCGTTGCCCATGTTGCCGATTTTTTCTTCGTATAGATAACTCAGTTCGTGCTTCTCCGCCTGCGACTGGAAGCGCAATTCGTCGATCGTCTCAATGATTTCACGCAGGTTGTAGCCGCTGTTGATTTCGTTCTTGGTCCCGCCGAAGATCTCGCCGATCTTGTATTCGATCGTGTTTGGTCCGCTGGCACGTTGCTTGAAACCCTGCAAATAAGGCCAAAGCTTGGTGTTGACGAAATCGCGCAGGTCGTCGCCGATCAGCGCCTTGTTATGGTCCGGCTTGCCGTCTTTATCCTTCGGCGCCGCCCAACTTGACCAGCGGAATTTCGGTTCGAGAATGTAGCTGTACGTTTTGCCGTCAAGCGCGGCCTCGGTCGCCTTCTCCTGCTCGAGCGCGTCAAGATATTTGAGGAACAGCAGCCACGACGATTGCTCCGTGTATTTAAGAACGCCGCCGCCTTCGCGGCGCAAAATGTCGTCGATATTCCTGAATGCCTGTTCAAACATGGCTTTTATGTCTTCTCAAAATGTTGGCGTCCATTGGTCATAACGTCCGCGACCCGGATAAATAATTCACCGCGGAGACTATCCAAATTACCGTTTCAATTCCATCTTCATCGCCGCCGCCGCCATCGGCTTCGCCCACTCCGGCACCTTGGCCAGATCTTCGCGATTCATTATCTTCCCGCGCTTCGCATGTAGCACCAACACCGGCGACGGCGCTTTACCCGACGCGGGGTCGGCAGGCGCACTGTTGTCGTACACACGCAGCGCGGTCAGCGCTCGATGAACTGCTGGCGGGTGGCCCGGAGCCCCATCGGAAAGCCTGAAATCCAGCTTGTTTTTGTCACAAAAAAAGGGCATTATTTGTGACAAGATGGTCATGAAAAAACAAATATACTCCATTGATTCTAAGGTATTAAGTAGAATTTATGGGCATAGGGGGGGGTATTCACGCCCGGCGATTTCCTTGACCTCGGCAACCGCACCGCCATTGCAGCAGCCCTCAAACGCCACAAACAAACAGGGCTCATCAGACAACTGGCCCGCGGCCTCTACGATTATCCACGCAGCGACCCCAGCCTCGGTGTGCTCACCCCCAAGACCGACGATATCGCCAACGCATTGTGCGATCGCGATGGCACCCGCTTGCAACCTTCCGGTGCCCACGCCGCCAACATGCTTGGTCTCTCCGAGCAGGTTCCGGTCAGGGTCGTATATCTGACCGACGGCCCGTCAAGACAGGTACGGCTTGGCAAGCGGCGAATTGTTTTGCAAAACACAACGCCGCGCAACATGGCGACCGCAGGCAGGGTCAGCGGGTTGGTAATCCAGGCTTTGCGTTGGATCGGCCAGCGTCACACGGACGAGCCGAAAGTATTGAGCACACTCCGGCGACGCCTTTCTGACGACGATAAAAAACAGTTGTTGAAGGATCTGCGTTATGCCCCAGCGTGGATAGCCAACATCATGCGCAAAATCGCGCAACCGCCAGCGCACTGAACATGGACGCGTTCATTGCCCTGCCTGAAAAACGCCGCCGCCTGCTCTGCGAAGAAGCCGGCAACCTGCTCGGAATTGCGCCAGCCAGCATCGAGAAGGATTTCTGGGTTTGCTGGACACTGCGCGAACTCTTCAGCCTGCGCGTCTGGGGCGAACAACTCGCTTTCAAAGGCGGCACCTCTCTATCCAAAGGATGGAAGCTGATCACTCGCTTTTCGGAAGACATCGATGTCGTAATCAGCCGCGAATTTCTGGGCTTCGCCGGCGAAACATTGAGTAACAAGAACCAGAAAAGACTCGTCAAAACCTGCAGCGAGCGGATACACAGCGAACTGCTACCGGCGCTGATGCAACACTTCCGGCAGCGAATTCCAACGAACGCGAAATGGTCGCTCACTCCAGCCACCAAGGCAGAAGACCCGGATCAGCAAACCTTGCTGTTCGAATATCCGCGCGCCTTCAACGAAGACGCCGCCTATGTTCAACCGGTGGTACGCATAGAAATGGGTGCGCGTTCGGCAACAGAGCCCGTCGAGTCACCCGCCTTGCAGCCGTACATTTGCGAAGCGCTGCCCGATGCAATCGGTGCCGGCAATTTTGTCATCCGCACAGTAGTCGCGCGCCGCACCTTCTGGGACAAAGTGATGCTGCTGCATGAAGAAACGTATCGGCCGCCTGAAAAAGCTAAACCCAGATTACGCATGTCGCGGCACTACTATGACGTCTGGGCATTAATCAATAAGGGAGTCGCCGATGAAGCTCTTGCAGACAATAACCTTTAGGGAGTCGCCGATGAAGCTCTTGCAGACAATAACCTTTTTGTGCGCGTAGCGGCTCATCGCGTCGCTTTCTTCGGCTATGGCTGGATGGATTATTCCACGCTGCGTCCGGGCGCTTTGCGTATCGTCCCGCTCACAGATCAGTTGTCCGCGTGGCAGACCGATTACGAGTCGATGCGCAAGAGCATGTTTTTCGAAGACCCGCCGCAATTCGATGAAATCCTGCGCGTCGTCGGTGACTTCGAGCATCGTTTTAACCATACGGCAAACCCGTGATGAATCAAACGAACATCTGCTCGTGTCACAACGTAATCTGTCGATCCAATGGCTTCCGGGCACCCGCTAATCGTCAGATGAAAACATCTAATCGTCAGATTTCAATCGCCGATCCACAGAAGCGCAATCGTAAGGTAATCGTCAACTGGTTCCGCCTAATCGTAAAGCCGCCGGCTGCAATCGTCAGATCACGGGCGGCGAAATACGCGGCATGAAGACCGCCACCGCTACCGCCTTGAGCGCCCCGCGCGCCAATCCGGATTGGGCGAAGCTGCCGCTGTTCGACCGCAAGGGCTGGAAGCGCCTTCCGTTTGGCGAGTTTGCAGGGAGCGTCAATGAACGAGTCGAGCCTGCAACTGCGGCCGACGAAATTTATGTGGGCCTGGATGACCTCGATTCGGGCGCTCTGCATATCCGGCGCTGGGGCAAGGGAAGCGACGCATTGGCACCAAACTGAGTTTTCGCAAGGGCGGCCTTATCTTTGGCCGGCGCCGCGCCTATCAGCGCAAGCTGGCTATCGCGGAGTTAGACGGCATCTGTTCGGCGCACGCGATGGTCGTGCACGCCAAGCCGAATATGGTACTGCCCGATTTTCTGCCGTTCCTGATGATGAGCGACCGATTCATAAAGCGTGCTGTTGAGATTTTAGTTGGCTCGCTCTCGCCAACCATCAACTGGGCTACGCTTGAGCATGAGAAGTTTGATCTCCCGCCACTTGACCAGCAGTCGCAGATCGCAGAAATGCTTTGGGCCGTGGATAAGGTTATTCAAACAAGCATCCTGCAGCGATACACGACTGAAGCCGCTTATTCTTCTGCGATTAATGAATTACTATTTAGCAAGCGTCAATATTACTAAATTTTAAATGGCGCCATCAGCAAGCGCTTTTTTAAGGCTTCAATTCCATCTTCATCGCCGCCGCCGCCATCGGCTTCGCCCACTCCGGCACCTTGGCCAGATCTTCGCGATTCATTATCTTCCCGCGCTCCGCATGTAGCACCAACACCGGCGACGGCGCTTTGCCCGAAGCGGGGTCGGCAGGCGCACTGTTGTCGTACACACGCAGCGCGGTAAGCGATGGCATCAGCCGAATTAAATTCAACCGGCTGTGCTCAAAGCGCCGCCGAATCACCGGCTCAGGGATGTTGTGACCGCCGCGCGCGACGCGCGCACGCACGCGCGAGATGTGCAGAGCCGGCGAAGCGAGCCCCGCGTACCAGACGCGAACTTCGATACCTTTTTTGGCAGCGTCGGCCAGCAGGCGCGGGATGGTGCTCGCACCGAGCGTCGTCTCCAATGCGAAATCGAGCCGCTTGGCGATAGCCTTCTCGAGCAAAGCGCGGCCCATGTGCCAGGCGCGGCTGTTGGCATCCGCCTGACTCAAGCCGGGATTTGCGTCCATTAGGCGGCGCGCGGCTTCATCGGGGTTGTAATACTCGCCGCCGTGCTCGCGAAACGCGGCGCCGGCGATGCTGCTCTTGCCGGCGCCGTTGACGCCCGCGAGCACGTAGATACGCGGCGGTGCGACGCTCATCGCTGAGCGCGTCCTGCGTAATGAATCAAAAACGGATTAGATTCAATCAGCGGCGCTTGCGATTGGCGCGGGCAGTTTTGACCGCAGCGCGCCCCAGTTCAGCCGGCGCTGCATCGAAGGCCGCAGCCATGCCGCGCCTGGCTGCCGGCGCCTGCATGCGCTCAAGCAATACGTCGTACTCGGCACTGAGGTCGTTAAGGTTTGCCTCGCGATTGCGCACGAGCGCCTGGAACTCTTCATAAGAAACGAGCACCGCCTTGGGCGTTTCGTGACGGGTGATCGTAACGGCGCCGCCTTTAAGCGCCTGTTCCAGGACGGAACCGAAATCGTTCTTGAGGCGCGTCGCGGCGACGGCAGGCACGTCAACGAGTTCACCAAGGCGGTTGCGAAAAGTCAGGGCGCTGGATGCGGACATAAACATTCCGATATCGTTTGTGGGATTTAGCCATTTTAGCTAATTTGTACTATTTAGCCAATTTAAATAAAAGGTACCGATGGTGAATTCTTTTGATCTCTATGCGAAATGTGTAAACACGTCGACTCAGAATGTCCGCAGATAGCGCGCCCGTTTGTATATACCCAAATTGGGTAGTAATATACCCAAAATGGGTATACATAAATCTCCCCGCGTTTCGCGGCCGATCACCGGCTTGGCCAACGCGCTATTTTCAAATACACAGCAGCGCGTTCTTGGGCTCTTGTTCGGCCAACCCGATCGCAGCTTTTATGCAACCGAGTTAATCGGCTTGGTTGACGCCGGCTCCGGCGCGGTTCAACGCGAGCTAACGAAGCTGGAACAGAGCGGCCTCGTAAACGTACACCGGGTCAGTACGCAAAAACATTATCAGGCTAATGCAGCCTCGCCGATTTTCGAAGAGTTATGCGGTATCGCTCGCAAAACAAGCGGACTTGCGGAGCCCTTGCGACAAGCCCTCGAGCCCTTGGCATTCAAAATAGACGCAGCGTTTGTTTATGGTTCGGTTGCCAAGAAGCGGGATACCGCGGGAAGCGATATCGACCTCATGGTTATCAGCAACAGCGTCACGTACGGCGAAATTTATATCGCTACGGAACCGCTGATTGCGAAACTCGGACGGCCGGTTAATCCGACGGTTTATACAAGACTTGAACTGGCGCATCACATAAAAACCCATAAAGCCTTTATCACGCGCGTGATTGCCCAACCCAAGGTGTGGATAATTGGAACAGAAAATGAACTTCCCACTTGAACGCTTGAGCGGCCCTGGCAAAGCACTTAAAGCAGAGTCGCCGGACGCGCAGGAATTCGCCGGCTTGAAACGTTCAGGACTGGCCCGCTTAAAGGATGCGGGCAATGTCTCTTTGTCTCAGGAAGGACGCTTCGATCTCGGTTATAACGCCGCACATGCATTAAGCCACGCTGCACTTCGCTATCACGGATTTCGTGCCGCTAATCGATACATTGTTTTTCAGGTGCTGCCGCACACGCTCGGTCTGGGTCCTGAGGTGTGGCGAGTTCTTGCGAAATGCCACGAGATTCGCAATGTCGGCGAATACGAAGGCGACCTTAATATCAACGAACGTATCGTCAAAGATCTCATAGCCGCCTGCAATGCGGTAGCTGCGGCGCTAGAGACATTGACTCCCCTTTGATGTCAATCATCTACCACATCGCAAGCAAGACCGACTGGGAAGCAACTTTCTCAACCGGTCTGTTTACTGCCGACAGTCTCAGCAGCGAAGGATTTATCCACTGTTCAACCGCGCAGCAGGTCGTCCACACCGCCAACCGACTATTCAGGGGCCGCGCGGATCTCGTGCTGCTCTGCATCGACACCACGCAGGTACGAGCCGATATCCGGCATGAAAATCTGGCAGGCGGCGCCGATCTCTTTCCACATATATACGGACCACTGGAAATAGCGGCGGTAGTGGCCGTGCACGATTTTCAGCCGCGCGCCGACGGCAGTTTCGAAGCGCCTGCAGCGCTCCGTGCGACGATAACAAGCGTGGTTTAAAAACTTAGCGCGCGGCCTGCGGAGGCGTGCTTGACTGCGCTGCTTCCTGCTGGCGTCGATACTCACGACGTTTCATTTCCAGGTATGCGGTCTTCTCAACATCGTGCAGCTGCGGGAATTCCGCAGTGGCGTTATACCAGGTGACGAGGCGCTTTTCGAGGCGCTCCGCCGGCGGCGCATCGAGCGCGCTTAGATAAGCGTCAATTGCCAGGAAGTACCGCATGGTGTTGCGCTCGACGACTCCGCGCACCCCACCGATGTATTTCGGTTGCCCGTCCGGCTTGACTTCAGTGGGCGTGAAGCCGACTTTGCCGCGCCCGGCGGTCGCCAGGTAAACCTGCATCGCGAGCCGGCCGGTGGTGCCGAAACCATATGAATAAGAAAGATGCAGATTGCTGCGCCGGCCTTCGGCGGCGGTCGCTTCGAGCAGGATACGAAAGTTGCTGGTAGAGAGCGGGCCCTTATCGGCATGCAGCTCGACGGCAAGGTAATCGCGCGTCGCCGCCACCACGCGATAGTTAAAGTCGACGCGCGAGGTATCGGGCAGCCGTTCTTCAACTTTCTTGCCGATGTTAACCGTCAGCACGGTGCCCGCCGGTGTTTGCGAGGCCGCGCAGAATTTTGTATTGATGTGCAATATCAGCACATCGCACCAGCGCGCGGGCCCGTTAAACACCGAGTTCACATCAGCAAACGAATAATCGATCTGTGCATAAACGTCGCCGCGCACGGCGTTGGCCGACTCGGTGGAGTCAAGGTGCAACGGGCGCTGAAATTGACTGTTCGCGAATTTTCCGCCGAGCTCGGCGAAGCGCGCGCGCAACGCAGCCGCCGGATTTGCATCCGTTGCCGCAGCCATAGTCCCGATGCTTGCGGCGCATGCAAAGCATGCAAACGAAAATGCTGCGAGCCAGCGTCGGGCGAATTGCGTGCGCGGGTTATCCATTGGCTCAGTTAGCAAACATAGTTTCACTTGATCCGACCGTAGCGGGAAGCAGCCCGCGCGTATGTGCGATGTCGTACTAAATCGAGCGACGGACAAGCTCAGGTAAACTCATAACGCCCTGCGCCGAAACGAACTACTTGCTCGGCGCGCCTCTATAAAGAAAGGGAACTGGCATGCATGGTATTAATCTCGTCGTCTTCGACATGGCGGGCACCACCATCGAAGATGCCGGCCAGGTGCCCGCAGCGTTCACGACCGTTCTTAGCAAGCATGGCATCACCATCGACGATGAGGCGCTGCGCGCGGTACGCGGCGCTTCCAAGCGGGATGCGATCCGGCATTTTGTCGCCGCGCACCAGCGTACGAATGTCGATGCGCTGACCGACGAAATTTACAGCGATTTTTGCGCCTACCTCGCCCGACTTTTCAATTCAGGCGGCGTCAAGCCAGTGCCTGGCGCGACCGCGACGTTTGAATGGCTGCGCAGCCAGGGCATAAAGATTGCGCTCAATACCGGCTTTGACCGCGCGACAACCGACCTCATCATCGACGCCGTCGGTTGGCGCAATGGCGTGGCCGACGCGATTGTGTGCGGCGACGAGGTCAAGCTCGGGCGTCCCGCGCCCTTTCTCATCTTTCACGCGATGGAAGCGACCGGCGTCACTGGCGTAGACCAAGTGGCGTGCGTCGGCGATACCGTGCTGGATATGCAAGCCGGGCGCAACGCCGGGGTGCGTTACGTTATCGGCGTGCTGTCCGGCGCCCATCGCAAAGCCCAACTCGAGCAGGCGCCGCATACCCACTTGATTGATAGCGTGGCAGGGCTGCCATCGATAAAGTTTTAAACGGCGCCGCGCTCTAAAAAGGTGGTGGGCCGGAGCGCAAAAGTGGCGCGGGCACCCCCTACTTTTGATACCCGCCCGCTGTAAGGCTCGCGAAAGCCTTATGGCCGAAGATGCGTCTGGCAGCCCTCCACCTCTGAAGGGTTGCGGCATCCATCACCCGCCTGGAGACAACTATGACCCGCCTTATTCCCGCGCTGTATTCTTTTTTACTCACATTCTCAGCATTCGCCGCAGAAATTAAAGACGCGCCGCTGCCTGAGCAGACCGATGTCGTCGGCATAACAATATTCTTTGTGCTTTTTATTCTGATGTGCGGAGGATTCTTCGGTTACATGTATTGGAAGCACAAAAACAACAAAGAAGATTAGACGAGCCGCGCAAGACCCCTGTCATTGCAGGTAGACAAATGACGACAGGCGCCACACCTTAGCAGACACCCGTGTTAATTCCGGCGCGCGCAGGAATAGCGCGACACTATGTCATGCGGTAGCGCGCGACTGCCTGCGTATCCCACGCCAGCCCGTTGCCGGGCCGCGCCGGAATAATTGCGCTGCCATCAATAATTTTTAATGGCTCTTGGACAATAGCGTCCGCCCAGTCGACGTATTCAAGCCAATGCGCGGTCGGCGTGACTGCCAGCAAATGTGCGCTGACTTCCGGAAATAAATGCGAAGACATCGGAATCGCGCTTGCCCCGGCAAGCGCAGCCGCGGCTCTCCATCCAGTCACGCCGCCGATACGTTCGAGATCCGGCATCACGTAATCAGCCGCCCGCATCTCGAGTGCCTCAGTCATCGCGCGTGGCTCAGAAAAATTTTCGCCAATCTGGATCGGCGTTGAAAGTTCGCGCGCGAGCGTCGCACAACCCCGGTAATCATCATGGCGTATCGGCTCTTCGATCCAGGCAACGCCGGCGCCGTCGAGCGCGCGGCCGCGCAGCAATGCTTCATCAACGGATAGCGCCTGATTGTAATCAACCATAATCTCAATCGCAGCGGGCACGCGTTTTTTCACCGCATCGAGCGCCGCCATATCTTCAGCGAGCGTCGGGTAACCAAGCCGCAACTTGAGCGCACGAAAGCCGCCTTCCAATAACATCTCCGCCTCATCCGCAAGCTGCGCTGGCGGCATCAAACCAAGGCCGCAACTATTGTAGGCAACGATTCTCCGCGCCGAACCGCCGAGATACTCGACGAGCGGAAGATTGGCCGCGATTGCCAGCGCATCCCAGCACGCGGTATCGAATGCAGACATCGCCATGCGCACGATGCCTTGCACGCCGATCAGACGAAAGCGTTTCGACAATAGCGCCCACAACTCGACCGGCGCAACGGGTTTACCTTTAACAGCCGATTCAACGGCGCCGAGCAGGCTGACGATGGCCGGCGCAGCAGCGAGCACGTAACAAAATAGATAGGTGCGCCCGGTGATGCCTTCTTCGGTCTCGACATCAACCAGCAAGAGCGGCGCTGCATGCACCGCGGCGGCGCTGGTGCCGAGCACAAAGCGCAGCGGCACTTCGACTGCGACCGCGCGAATCGCGCGCACGGTCAGCGCGGCGGCATTCATGCTTTAACCGCGGGACGACCTTCTGCAACCAACGAGAGAATGTCCCGCACTGCGCGGTTGGCCGGGGCGGCGACGCCGACCGCTTCGCCGAGGGTCACCACGCCGCCGGCGAGCCATTCGACTTCGAGCGGATTGCCGCGCTCGAGATCATGATGCATCGAGGAGGTCATGGTCGCCGGCACGCTGTCCGCGAACGCCAGTCGGTCATCCGCGTAATCCGCCGGCAGATTTACGCCGTGTGCGCGTCCGACCGCGACGACTTCCCTGAGAAGTGAATGCAAAAATGCGCGCGTGCGCGGATGCGTGCGGATCGGCCCGATGGTGGAACGCATCGTGGTCGTCGTTCCCGATAAGCCAACCAGAAATGTGTACTTCTCCCACAGCGTGCGGCGGATATCGTCGGATAATTCGGCCTTGATGCCGGCGGCCAGCAGCGCGGCCAACAATGCTTCGGCACGCGCCGAACGCTTGCCGTCATATTCGCCGAAGATGATGCGCTGCATAGCGCCGACTTGCAGAATCACACCCGGCCGGGCGACGTGGGTCGCGACGTACGCAACGCCGCCCATGATCTGCGCCGCGGGAAAGTGCTGGCGCAGAATGTCATCCTTGATGACGCCGTTTTGCAGCGACAGCACTGCTGTGTGCGGCCCGACGATGGACTTCACTGCGAGTGCAGCCGCTTCAGTGTCCTTTAGCTTGACCGCGATAATCACGAGATCGACAACGCCGATCGACGCCGGATCTTCAGTCACATTCACGCGCGCGACGTGAATGTCGCCCTGCTCCTTGTTCTCGATCGTCAGTCCGTGCTCACGCATTGCAGCGAGATGCGCGCCGCGCGCGACGAAATGCACGTCGCAACCCGTGTTCGCCAACCGGTTAGCCAATCGGCCGCCGTAAAAACCGCCGACGCCGCCAGAACCCATTACCGCTATCTTCATGCCATTGTGTCCATAAGAACGAGTACGCCAAGCGAAGCCCGCGACGAAATTGCCCTGGCCGAAATTTTAGCAGGTGATCAGAGGCCGGCGGCGCGGCGCAACCAGGCTATAGGTTTACGCATAATGTAGTAGCCGAGCGGCACATAACCCGCGTAAATCTTGGCGGTGCCTTTGAGGCCTATGCGCGGTGGAGTCGCTGCATCGAGTTTTGCCTTTAACACGTAAGCGAGCGTGCTCTCGGCGGTCTGCACTGCTTCGTAGCTTGTCTGCGTCACCGTCGCTTCGAGCGATGACAATGGCGACACGTTGAGGAACATGCGCACGGCGGCGCCAGTCTCGAGTTGTATTGCATCGTCGGCCGGTACATAGAGCGTTAACTCGACTGCAGCGGGATCGGACAACAGCATGATGCGCTCTCCCGTCTGTACGGGCTTACCCAGCCAGTCGAGTGGATCGGCAAAAATCGCGATACCCTCGCGCGGCGCGGCGATGCGTATGCGTTGAAGCAATTCGCCGAGGTAGGTGACTTCCGCAGCTTTCTCTTTTGCGCGCGCGTCTAAAATTTGCAGCTCGGATTTACTTTGGTCATCGGCGAATGCCTTGCCGGTGGCGCGCTGAAGTTCGGCGAGTGCGATCTCAAGTGATTTCTTGGCGACGAGCAACCGGTTGCGCGTAACGGTGTCATCGAGCGTCACCAGAACGTCGCCGCTCTTCACGCGCTGATTGGGTTCGACCCACACGCGCTGCACCACACCGTCAGCCGGCGCCGTAATTGGCGTCGGATTAAGCGGGGTCACTTCGGCGGGCGCCAGCACGCTAAGACGCACGGGAAACGCAATGCTTACGACGCACGCGATTGCCCAGTACCAGGCGCGCCTGCCCGCGAAGGCCTGCTTGATACGCGTGGCGACCGCCGGGGCGCGCGCGCGCCAGCCCCACGCTGCAAAGCCCGCCGTCTCCGTGAGCCATTCGGCCATTGCAATTTCCGCTGGCTCGAAACGGGCGTTGCGCGCAAACCATAACAAGCCGGCCGGCGCTCCGTCGGGGCCTGTGAGCTTGCAGGCAAGCGCATGCGCGGGAACCCATTCGGCGCCGCGCACCGCGAGATCGGACGGCAATTGGTCGGGCGCGATTGCGATGACAGCGCCGGGTTGGGTCGCGACCCATAAAGCAAGCTGCGCAAACCACTGCGCGAACGGCGCGTTGACATCGATTTCAGCGAGGCCCGAGACCGCCGTTACCTGCGCACTGCCAGTAAAACTGGCGGTGGCGAGTACGGCCTGATCGTATTGAAGCAGCGCAAACGCGTCATTGACCAACGCAAAATGAAGTTCGCGTTGCGACCGGCAGCACTGCAGCGCACGCTGAAAGCCAAGCAGCTCTTGAGAAAGCTCGCTTCGCGCGGGCGCTCCGCTCACGACTCGCGCGGACTGATCACTGCGGGCTTACCTGCGGACGCTTCGGGAAATTTGCTTCGAGCACCATGCCCGGGATCAACTCGCGGCTGCGCGGCAGCGTTGCCTCGACTTCGATCGTCTGGCTGACGCCGTCGATGCGCGAGTTCAGGCGCGCAACTTTCGCAGTGTATGACTTGCCGGCCTGCGATTTGAGCGTGACCAGCGCACCGGGTTTCAGCCACTGCAGGTATGCCGATGGCACATTCATCGTCGCCTTGAGACCGCCTGCATTGACGATCTCGACGAGCGGCTGACCGACATTAACGGTTTCCGATGCTTTGGCCCGCAGTTTGGCGACGCGCCCGCCATAGGGTGCCGCAACTTTGCAATAGGCTACCTGCGAATCAAATAATTTCACCTGGGCAGCCGCTTTCCCCGCTGCCGCAGCCGCGGTCGTCACCTCGAGTTCGCCCGCCGCGCCGAGACCTTGCAGCCGCAACTTTGCAAGATGCGTCTCGCGCGCACCGAGGGATTCAGCCTTGGCCGCATCAAGCTGCGCAAGCCGCTCCGCGCAATCGAATTCGACCAATACGGTGCCGGCTTCAAACGAAGTGCCAAGGCCTACGTTAATTTTCTGGATGCGTCCGGGCATTTGCGCGGACAACACCGCCTCATCGCCGGCGACGATAATGGCCGGTGTACCTTCCTGCGCGCAGGCAGCAGCGGCGGCGATTGCCATGCCGAGCAGCCCGATTGTTTGCAACCTGCTGTTCATGCGTAATCCTTCAAAATATTTATCGAGTGGCGGATGTTCGTGCTAGCGGATAATGGCGGGCTGGCCAAGATAACGTTGCAGCGGCGCTGTCACGCGATAGCCCGCCCCCTCGCCCAGCGCTGCCCATTGCAGATTGTCGATCGGTTCGAGTAAGACGCTTTTTTGTTCCGCTTCGAGCAGCGTCTTGCCAGCGGCATCGACCAGCCGGACTTTCATTTTGACTGCCTGCGAATTGTCGGTGCTGGGCCCCATCTCTAGACTCGTTTCTACGCGCGCCGCGGCCTTGTCAGCGGACAATGGAATACGCGCGAGCGTGAGTGCGCGCTGCAGGGCCACGCGGAACGCGTCCTGCGCCGCCGTCGGGACTCCCTGTGGCGCCGTTATGGAAACGGCGCGCATTTCGGGTACTGTGCTGGCGCTGAAGTTTTCTCTCTCGAAAGCGGCGATACGCGTCGCGAGTTCGCTTGCAATCGTCGCGGTTGCATCGCCGGACGTCGCGCCCGGCAGACTGTCCAGGCCGACCGAATGGTAGACGCGTCCCATCGCCGCCTGCAACCCCGCATACACAAGATCGCGGTTGATCTTGGTGAGCAGCATGCGCGCGCCCGCGCGAATGATTTCAAGTTCGGTCTCAAGCCCGGTCGCGGTCGCGGCCTCCAGGTATTTGATGATCTGCTGATCGTCGCGCAAAGCCTCGTCCCACACCGCGTATTCGTTCTTGAGCAGGCCGAAGCGTACTGCCGCGATGCGCGTCTGCGTAAGTACCGCGCTCGATACCGCCAGCCGCCGGGTATCGTCGACATTTTTTTGCGCTTCGAAAGAACGGTTGATCGCCGGCAGCGAAAAAGCTTTTACCAGGTTGAACGCGACGGACAATCCGGCTTGTTCCCATGAATTGTTGACGAGAAATTTATTTGTGTCTTTGTAATGGCCGAAATCTACCGCCGCGCCGGGAATTAAAACCGCCAGTTGCGAGCGCACGTGTTCGATGTCGGTTACGCGCCCGCGGTACCCCTCTTCCCTCAATTCAGGGCGGTTGATGAGCGCCAGATTCTCCAGCGCATCGATGTTGGCAGTCAGATTGGGCACGTCGCGCACGAGCGGTTGGACGGCCACCTCGTACTGCGCCCCCGGGCGCAAACTCATCAGTGCAGCGAGTTCGAGTTTCGCCTGCACGAGTTCCTGCCGGCGCAAAGTGATTTGCTGCGCAAGGTCGAGTAGCGAGCGGCGATAAGCGATGATCTGGATCGGCGGCAGCAGGCGCCGGGTTTCAATCAACTTGGCGCGCCCCGCGGCGAGATCGACCTCGCGCAGGAATGTGTCGACCTCCGGCACCAGCCGTTGCGCGCTCTCCGCGCGCCACCACGCGAAGCGCACGTCTTGCGTCAGGTTTTGCAGCGCGCGGCGGCGGCGCTCCTCAGCGATCAGGCTCTGATCGGCCAACTGTTTCGCGCGGTAATAGGACAAGCCGAAATCAAGAATGTTATAGGAGAAAACAGCGCTCTCGGTGGTGTGGCGGCGCTCGACTGCGGTCGACGGACTGGTCGTGACCGTGCCGTTAGGTTGCACGCCAAAGCTGAAAGCGTCGTTGTCGCGCGACGTGTAGCCAGCCTGCAAAGTCAGCTTGGGCAGCAGATCCCAGTTGCCAACGCTGAGTTGGCCGAGAGCCGCCACGTGTTCCATCAGACGCTGGCGGTAATCCATGTTGTATTTGACCGCGCGCGCCGTGGCCTCTTGCAATGTCACCGCAGCGGTGACCGGTTCCGCGATTTCGGCCAGCCGCTGCGCGTCCTGGCGCGAGCGTTCTGCGTGATCGCTGTCTTTGAACGGATTGGGCAGCACTGCGCATCCGGCCAGCGCGGCGGCAGCCACCGCGCCGATGGCGAACCGATATGCGTTCGGCTTGTGGTTTTGCATCTAACTCCCTCTATTTATTTTTTATTAAAACCAAAACATCGGCCATTACGAAGTCTGGAGCGTATCTGCCCGCTTTACCAATTGCGCATCGATGAGGCGCGCCAATGCTGCTGCGTGATGCGGCCTTGCCGATTTTAGCTGCTCGCCGAACGGCACTGACGCCACCGGCGTCCGCTGCTGCAGCACCATATCAGCATAATGCGCCGCGTCTCCGCCGGTCGATGTCTTTATCGCGCCGGACTCCAGTTGCGTGAAAAAATCTACGTTCACCGCGGCGCCAACGGCGGCCGAAAAATTCATGCGGAAAGTTTGCTGTGCTTCGTGACCTTCCTGATCGCGCGCGATCACCAACACATCAAGCGAACCCGTGCCCGCCGGCGGCATGCCGGAGAATATGCCCGAGATATCATCAAACGACAACCATGCCGGCAGCGGTTGACCATCGGCGCGGGTCGCAATCAGGTTAACGATGTTGTCCGGATCGGTGTGAATGAAACTGTTGCGCGGCAATTCAAAAATGAATTGAGAGCCGAGGCGGAATGCCTGGGTGCCGATCGCCGCCCCGAGTCGTAGTTCACGCGTGCCGCCGGGCACGGCCTGGCGCTCAGCCGGCCAGCCGAAAGTCGTGGACTGCAGCAGCCGGCCATCGGGTCCGACTGTTTTTATGCCGCCGGAGGTCGCGACTGAAAATACGTTGAGGTTAATTTCATTGGTCCCGAACGGCGGTAAGCGCATCGTGACGCCGCGTCCAAAGGAATCCTGTCCGTCGCCCCATCCACCGGCAAGATCGAAGCCGGTAGCGCCGGCCGTCGAAAATCCGTTCGGCAGTCCTGGCAGCGGCCCGCCGATCGGCGGCAAGCCCGGTTCCGGCGGAGCCAGCGGAGGTATGAACGGCGTCGGGTCAACATTGAAGGAAATACGGTTTGGCACCGGATCGAACGCGGCGAATGGATCCTGCACCGTAAATGTAAAGCTCGCGTAGTTCACACCGAACGTATTGGCGTCGGGCACAAAGGTCACGTTTGCAAGCTGCGCGACCGGGATGATTTGCCCTGCAACTATCGGCACACCATTGAGCAATAACCTGCCCACTAACGGCAACGTATCGACGCGGACGTTAGTCAGGGTGTCGCCGACATCCGGGTCGGTATAGCCGAAATCCCGCTCGGCAAGCGGCACCGGGATGTCCTGGAATGTCGTGATGGTTTTGTCGGCGCCCGCCGGCGGATCATTCGCGCCTGTAACGGTTATCGTCAGCGTCGTGCTGCTGGTGTCACCGTCGGCATCTGTGATCGTATAGTTGAACGTCTCGACCACGACTTGGCCGCTGCGCAGCGCATTTGTCGCAGCACTGCTGTTATTCAACGTATAGACGTAGCTGCCGTTGGCATTCAGGGTCAGACTGCCGTAGGCGCTGTTGAATGCGGCGCCCACAACTTTTGCAGTGCCGTTAAAGCTGACGGCGGTAACGGGCGACGCCGTAGTGTCGGCACCTATCCGGTCGGCGACGTCGGTCACTGCCGCGCCGGCCCCGCCAAAAACGTTACCGGTAACCTGGGTTGTCGGCGCATCTTCGGTCACGCTGTTGGAATCCGCTCGTGCTGTCGGCACGTCGTCGACAATGCGCACAGTCAGAGTACCGCTGGCAGTAGCCGCCGCCAGCGTAGCATCCGTTACTACCAGCGCAATGGCGTCAGTGCTTTCCGCCGCGGCGGGGCCGATGTGGGCTTGCCGCGCGTTAAGCGTGTACGTGTAGCTCAGCATTCCAGAAGTGGGCGCAGCAGCCGGCCCGCCGGAGATCGCGAAACCGGTTACTTTGAGAGTGCCTTCGCCGGTATTGATGCCCGACGACGGCGTGGCGACGCTGAACGTGGCGAGTTGCGCCACGGTGAAAGTCGTTCCGCCGACCGAAATGGTGGCTATGCCGTCTCCCGCCGTAACGGCGATTGTGTCATTGGTGGTTTGGCTGGCGTCGCTCGGTGCAACCAGACCCTTTTCATATACGTCCGCGTGGCCCGTTGCGCTGCCGTTGCCATCGTGCGGAACAATTAACAGCGCGCCGTCCGTGGTGCCGTTGATGGTGATGGTAATTTGCGCGGTGTCGGCGCCGCCGTTGCCGTCACTGACTGTGTAGGTGAAGAACTCATTCAGCGTCTGGCCCGTTTGCAGCGCGTTGACCGTCGCATTGGCGTTATCCAGGGTATACGTGTAGCTGCCGTTCGCGCCGAGTTTGAGGGTGCCGTAGGCGCCGATAATCGGCGTGCCGTTAACACTGGTCGTGCCTCCCGCCACTGGCGTAGTGGCGCCGCCCGCACCCTCGGTGTTCGTACGCAGGGCAGTAATCGTCAGCGTGTCGCTTTCGGGGTCGCTGTCCGCACTCGTGTTCGGCGAGCCGCTGCCGGTGATTACATTGCCGCTTACCGGGTTGGTGCCATCCTCGGTGATCGCATGCGTATCGTCGACTGCCAGCGGCAGATCGTTTTGCGCGCTGATTGTGACGGTGATCGTCGCATCGCCGGTGAGACTGCCGCCGCTACCCTGCAGGCTCGTTTGATTATCGTCGTTAAAGCGGTAGCGAAGAGAAACACTGGCCGGCGGCGTATCCGTATCGATTGCGTAAGTCACCGCGCTCACCACGGTATTTACCTGGGCGCTCGTCGCCGCCGCGCGAAAAGTAATGACGAGCTGGCCGCCGGTGTTGCTCGTGATGTCCGCCAGCGGGGTTCCGCTGACCGAGATCACAGCGCCTGCTACGCTGACAGTGCCCGCCGTGCTCAGGCCGAAAATGTCCTGCCCGTTGGCCGCAAATCCGCCGCCGCCATTGTCGCGCGCAATGGTCAGCGTCGTCCCGTTGAAATCGTCGACCCCTTGCGTGACGATTTCTATGTCGCCAATGGTCACGGAAGAATCGATCAGGACTGGAGTACCAATCACGGTTCGATTGCCGGCGGTATCGACACCTTCGATGAAGGTCGGCGTATTGTTCAGGCCATTGATTGTCGGCGGATCGTTCACCGCAGTGACGGTGATGCCGAGAGTCGCCGTGCTACTTGACCACGTGCCGGTGCCGCCGACTGCGGCGCTGATGTTCTGCACGCCAGTGACACTGTTCCAGGTGCCGTCGGCCGCGCGCAACGTCAGTACGCCGGGTGTACCGTTGAAATTTGCCGCCGGGACAAAACGAACCAGGTGATTGGCGTTGACGAGATCGAGCGCGACCGCCGTTGTGTTGTTGATCGCGGTCGACACGGCAATCCAGTTGGTACCGCCGTTAGTCGTGTATTCCCAAGTGCCCTGGCCCGCAGTCGCCGCATTGGCGACAATCGCCAGTGCTTTCTGCGCGGTGGCGGTGGTGCCGCCGCCGGCGCCGGTCTGGTTGTCGGTGGCATCGCTGTACGTCAGCGGCGCGCCGGCGATGGTGGCGGCTGTCGCTACAGAGGAGGTAGTGTCTTCGTTGATGGCAGGCCGCGTGGTACTTCCGCTGTAAGTCGGCGCATCGTTGACCGGCGTAACCGTGAGAGCAACGGTATCCGTCGCCGTCGAAAAAGCGGTCGCGCCTCCCGTGCTGACGACAGGATTGCTGAGATCGGCGGTGCCGCCGTTGCTGCCGCTTTTAGTGTCCCAAGCATAGACCGTCAGCGCGCTGGCAATGCTGCCGTGGAAATCACCCGTCGGCTGAAAATAGATACGGGTATTAGGGTCGGCGGTAAGCAGACGCGCCGTCGCAGCGCTCGCGGTGAAACTTGTCCAGTTGGCGCCGCCGTTGATGCTGTAGTACCAGGTGCCATGCGTGCTGTCGGCGAATGTAATCGCGAGGCCTTTGACGGCGGCGGTACTGGTATCCGCGTCGGTAATATTGCTGCCGCTAGCCAGCGCCGTGATCAGCGTGCCAACCGCGACCGACGGTGCTGCCGCGTCTTCCACCTGACTGATCGCCAGCACCGTATCAGAAAGTACTGGGGCGTCGTTCACTCCTGTCAACGTAATGGTCTGCGTGACGGTAACGATCTTGTCGCCGCCGGTGCCCTGCCCGTTGGTGACCCGATCGGCGTCCGTATCTCCATCGTGCAGTACCCAATCCAGATTCACCGTTGCGGTGTCTGCTGCCGCCAGCGACTGGCGCGTGTTAGCATAGGTGATGCCTTGCAATGCTGACTGCACCTGCGCTGTGGTCACGTTGTCGTTAAATGTCAGCGTCAGCGTGCCCGCGCCGGCAACGTTTGCATAGGTGCCTATGACCGCGCCATTGAGT
>JANYCE010000116.1 GCA_025360445.1 Betaproteobacteria bacterium | reverse complement strand
TGCACGCTGACCGGCAACAGCTTCGAGAGAACACGCACGATCAATTTCTGGAACCTCGACAAAAAGCTTGAGCAGCCTTCCCCTTGCGAATTGAAATGGGGCGGCCTGACAACCGGCGGTTTTGCGGGCTTCGACGCATGGCTCACCGATCCGCAGGCCGGCACGTTGAAAATCGACACCGCGCTCGTCAAAACTGAAATTAACGTCGCCGACATCGGCATCGATGACCGCGTGTTCTCGAATGGCGGCATCAAGCGGCAATTGCGTGTGTTTCGTTTGCCGGACGAAAATGCGCATACGTGCATGCGAATCGAGCGTCGTATTGCTCTGTCCGCGCGGGGCGACAACGCGCTTTATGTGTGCGTTACTCAGGAGGATGGTCACCTGATCTGGTCGAGCCCGATCTATATCTTCCGTTAAAGCACGCGCAGAACGTTGTAAACTGCAGCGAGAAAAAATTAGCTGCCAAACCAAAAACCTCGGAGAAATCATGCGCGTCATGCAATGCTTTTCGCTCTGCGCCGCGGTGCTCCTGCCAGTAGCCGTCGCCGCGCAGGTTTATCCGGCCAAGTCGGTTCGCGTCATCGTGCCATTTGCCGCGGGCGGGGCCACCGATATCGTGGCGCGCGTGGTGGCGCAAAAGCTCGGTGAAATCTGGAGTCAGCAGGTCATCGTCGATAATCGTGCTGGTGCTGGCGGCAATATCGGCGGCGAGCTTGTTTCGAAGAGTGCGCCGGACGGTTATACGTTGTTTATGACATCCGGTTCGATCGTGACAGCGAATCAGCATATCTACAAAAAAATGTCGTACGATCCGGTCAAGGATCTGGCACCGGTAACCAATGTCGCGAGCGGCCCGCAAGTGCTGATCGTGACGCCGACCTTCCCGCCGAAAACCGTCAAAGAATTTATCGACCTCGCGAAGTCGCGGCCGGGCGAAATCTCGTACGGCTCCGCGGGCTTCGGTAGCCAGACGCATCTGGCCGCTGAAAATTTCCTGTACGTGGCGAAAATAGAAGTCGTGCATGTGCCTTATAAAGGCGAAGCGCCGGCGATTGTCGACACGATGGCCGGGCAGGTGCCGTTTTCGACGCCTAATCTCGCGGCCGCGATCAATTTCATCCAGCAAAAGAAGCTACGCGCGCTCGGCGTGACGAGCAGGCAGCGCTCGCCGCAACTGCCCGATGTGCCGGCGGTCTCGGAAACGCTGCCCGGATTCGAGAACCTGGGGTGGTTCGGTTTCATGGTGCCGGCGGGGACGTCGAAAGACGTGATCGACAAAATTTATCGCGACACCGCCAAAGCGCTCGAAGCCGGCGAAATCAAGAGCCGCTTCGAAGGACTGGGCATGGCGCCGGTGGGCAACAGTCCCGCCGACTTTACAAAATACGTGCGCGAAGAGACCGAACGCTGGGGAAAAATAGTGCGCGAGCGTAAATTGCAGATCGATTGACAGACCAGCCGGCCACCCGCATCTATATGTCCAAAAACGCAACCTCAAGTCTGGCGCGCCCGCTCCTCGAAGTCGAAGGCGTCACGCTGCAGTACAAGACCAAAGAGCATCTGGTCACGGCGACCTATCGGGTGGACTTTAAGGTTTATAAATCCGACCGTTTCGTGATTCTCGGCCCTTCAGGCTGCGGCAAGTCCACGCTGCTCAAAGCCGTCGGCGGTTATATGCAGCCGACTGAGGGCCAGATGCGGCTTAATGGCGAAGTCGTTACGAAGCCAGGCGCCGATCGCGTGTTTGTATTCCAGGAATTTGACCAGCTATTGCCGTGGAAAACCGTCAAGCAAAATGTGATGTTCGCGCTGACCGCGAGCGGGCGCCTGACCGGCAAGGCGGCAGAAGACAAGGCGATGCAATACATCGAGAAGGTCAAGCTCACGCAGTTCGCCGACAGCTATCCGCACACGCTCTCAGGCGGGATGAAGCAGCGCGTCGCGATTGCGCGCGGCATGGCGATGGAGCCCGACGTCCTGCTGATGGACGAGCCGTTTGCCGCGCTCGATGCGCTGACTCGCCGCAAAATGCAGGAAGAACTGCTGCAGTTGTGGGACGACACGCATTTCACGGTGCTCTTCGTCACCCACTCGATTCCTGAGGCCGTCCTGATCGGCAATCGTATTTTGCTGCTCTCGCCGCATCCCGGTCGCGTCAAGGCTGAGTTGAACAGCGATGGCACCGACCACGTCGGTGCGGACGGCAAGAAACTTTCCGATAGCATTCATGACATGTTGTTCGCCGACAAGATCGAACAGGAGGTAACCCCTCATGGCTGAAAACGTATTGATCCAGCGCCCCGAGTTCGTGCGCGACGTAGAGACCAGCGCTTACGGCGTGGTTGAAAAGCCGCTTACCACCTGGGAGAAGGTGTTCAACAACGCGGCGGTGCGCAAAGGTCTGATATTGCTGCTGCTCGGAGTTCTGTGGCAGACCTATTCAACCTGCATGAATGCACCGTCATTTTTCTGGAAAGACGGTGCGCTCTTTCCGGTAAAATTTGTGTGTGAACAGAACCCGCTGCTGTTCCCGAAGTTCAGCGAAACTTTGGGCGCGTTCTACGACAACATCATGAACGGCGTGCTGCTGCAGCGCGGCTGGTTCTCGATCAAGGTGCTGCTCATGGGTTATTTCGCGGGCATGTTTCTCGCGTCGGTGCTGACCGCGCTC
>JANYCE010000114.1 GCA_025360445.1 Betaproteobacteria bacterium | reverse complement strand
GTTCTGCGCCGGATCGAGTAGCGTAACCTGGGTCGACACCAATGCGCAGCCAGCCAGCGCGGCGGCCGGCAGCGCGAACGCCAGTGCTGGACAGTCAGGCACACGCATCATAAATATGACAGCAAGCCATGCAAGATCGTTTAGCAGGAAGTCCTGTGATACTGTTGCTCCGGAGTCGACGGCGGACCGGCGCAGCACTTAATTTAAACCCATTGCAAAGGCGCGGGGATTTTCGTGAGCGGAAGATCAGGCAACAAGGTTGCAGGCAATGCAACGACCATGCGGGTCGCGCGCCGCCGGTGGCTGGTGCAGGCGGGAGCGCTGGTTTCCACCGCGGCGCTCCCTTTCCGGATTCCCGTTGCGGTCGCGCAAGCGCAATCCACGCTGAACGCGCTGCCCCGCGTGGCGCTGATCATAGGCAACAGCAAGTACATTGAAGCGCCGCTCAGGAATCCCGGCAACGACGCCAAGGGCATCGCGGGTGAATTGCAGAAAATGGGTTTCCAGGTCAACCTGAAGCTGGATGCCGGCAGGAGCGAAATGATCGAGGCGATCCGTGGTTTCGGCGCCGAACTCGGCAAAAAGAAAGGCGTCGGCATGTTTTACTACGCCGGCCACGGCGCGCAGCTCGCATGGAAAAACTACCTGATCCCGGTCGATGCGGTTATCGACCGGATCGAGGACATGCAGACGAAGACGGTCGAGCTCAATTCGCTGCTGGAAGGATTGATCAAGGCGCAGAACCCGATGAACGTGATCATTCTCGACGCCTGCCGCGACAATCCGTTCGGCAACAAGGTGCACAGCCAGCAAAAGGGACTCTCGCAATTCGACGCGCCGCCGGGCTCGTTGCTCGCGTATGCAACTTCTCCGGGCAACACCGCGGCCGACGGCGAGGGCACCAACGGCCTGTATACCGAGAACTTGCTGCGGGAACTCAAAGTCCCCGAGGCCAAGATCGAGGACGTGTTCAAGCGCGTGCGGTTGAACGTGCGGCGCAAGTCCGAAGGCCAGCAAATTCCGTGGGAGAGCACCTCGCTCGAGCAGGATTTCTACTTCCTGCCGCCTGCGCAGTTGAAGAAATTGACCGCCGAGGAGGCGGAAAAGCTGTTCGAGGAGCAACTGGGCACCTGGGAGCGGGTCAAGGCGTCGAAGGACCTGGCGCCGATCGAGGACTATATCCGCAAGTATCCAAGCGGAAATTTTTCAGAGCTTGCGCAATTCCGCCTGGATAAATTATTGGCGGAAAAAGAGGTTGTGGCGGCGGAAGCCGAAAGACAGAAACAGGCCAAACTGGCGGAGGAGAGAAGAATAGCCGAGAACAAACGGCTCGCCGACGAAAAGCGCCTGGAAGAGGAGAAAAAACTCGCACTGGAAAAACGGCTGGCGGAAGAAAGGCGGCTCGCCGAAGAGCAAAAGATAGCGGACCAAAAAAGACTGGCAGCGCTGACCGAAGAAAAGAGGATTGCCGAGGAAGCGCGCCTGGCGCAGGACAGAAAGCTGGCGGAAGAGCGCCGGGTTGCGGAGGAAAAAAAGCTGGCCGAGGAAATACGAGGGACGGAAGAAAAGCGCGTGGCCCACGCAAGAATGATCGCGCAGGCAAACGCCGAAATCGTGAAACCGGTTCAACCCGCATCAATCGAAGCGAACCCCTACACCAAGGGCAACGCGCGCATCGATACGCAGTTCAAGATCGGCGACAGCTACAGCTACCGTGAGATCGATCTTTACACCAAGATCGAGACGCGCAATTTCGTAAACAGAATCACTCAGATCACCGAAGATCAGGTGATCTTCGGTGACGGCAGATTCGTTACCGATTTTTTCGGCAATCAAATCAAGACCCCGAACGGCTGGACCTATACAGGAGCGCAGTTTTTTATCGCGGAATATGCAATCGGCAAGAAGTGGTCGACCCGGTTCAAGGTCGAGCAACAAATCAGGACGAGTGAAACCGAAATTGAATTCAAAGTCGTTGCGCGGGAGAAAATTACCGTGCCGGCGGGCACTTTTGATGCATTCCGGATCGAAGGCGCGGGATGGTCTAGGACTTCTTTGGGAGAAAGCAACAGTAACAATCCCAAGTACTGGATTGCGCCGGGCATCCGGCGACCGGTCGCCAGCGAAACCTACCGCCGCACGTCGGGCGGCAAGGTGCTCTCCTACGAGCGCCAGGAATTGACGGCGTACTTGCAGCAATAAGCCGGAATGCGCCGCATGCCGCGCGGCATCTGGCGCAGTGTCGCCATGCGCCTGAGCACCCAGTATCATCCCGTCTAATGCCTGCACCAAACCCATACGACGCCGTCATCATCGGCGGCGGCCACAACGGTCTCGTTTGCGCATGCTATCTTGCGGCGGCGGGACTTAAAGTGCGCGTGCTCGAGCGGCGCGGCGTTGTGGGCGGCGCTGCGGTTACGGAAGAATTTTTCCCCGGCTTTCGCAATTCGACCGCGAGCTACACCGTAAGCCTGCTGCATCCGCAAGTTATCCGCGACTTGCGATTGCAAAAGCACGGTTTGCAGATTCTCGAGCGGCCGATCGCGAATTTTTTGCCGCTGGCCGACGGACGTCATTTAAAAATCGGACCGACGCTTGCCGCCACGCAGCGCGAAGTGGCGCGATTTTCACCGCGCGATGCCGTCGCATTGCCGCGCTATTACGCAATGCTCGAGCGCGTTGCTGATGTGATGCGTGAACTCGCGCTGGAAACGCCGCCCAATGCAGGCGGCGGTTTGCGCGATGCATTCGCAGCCATTGTCGCAGGCAACCGGTTGCGGCGGCTCGACATGGCAGCGCGCCGCGACGTGCTCGATCTCTTCACCAAAAGCGCGGGCCAGTTGCTCGATGCGTGGTTTGAATCAGATGCATTGAAGGCGGCATTCGGTTTCGACGCGATCGTCGGCAATTTCGCGAGCCCGTATACCCCGGGCTCCGCCTATGTCCTGTTGCATCATGTATTTGGCGAAGTGAACGGCAAGCGAGGTGCATGGGGACATGCCGTCGGCGGCATGGGTGCAATCACGCAGGCGATGGCCGCCGAAGCACGCGCGCGCGGCGTTGAGATATCAACCGATGCGCCGGTCAAGCGTGTTCTGGTCAGCGACGGTACTGCGCGCGCCGTGCTGCTCGCCGATGGCACGGAGGTGGCGGCGCGCTGCGTCGTGTCGAATGTGAATCCGCGGCTCTTATACCTTGATCTGCTCGAACCCGCGGATCTCGACGCCGATTTTGTCGCGCGTATGCGCAATTTTCGCTGCGAGTCGGCAACGTTTCGGATGAACGTCGCGCTCAGCGGGTTGCCGGACTTCACGTCGCTGCCCGGATGCGCGGTGCAGGCGCACCATCAATCGGG
>JANYCE010000090.1 GCA_025360445.1 Betaproteobacteria bacterium | reverse complement strand
CGTATTACAGCGGATGCCTTTCTTAACGTATGCCATAGCGGTCGAACGGCTGAATGCGGCAAGCCCTGCTTTGGCAGTGCTGTAAGCGATATTTACGCGGCCCGCGACCTGGTGGCGAAAGCCGGCGATCGACGAAATGTTCACGATCACGCCGGCCTGTTGTTCTTCCATCACAGGCAGTACGAATTTGCAGCCCATAAAAACGGTCTTGAGATTGAGATCAAGCTGCGCGTCCCATACCTCTTCACTCATCGACA
This sequence comes from Betaproteobacteria bacterium, assembly GCA_025360445.1. Lineage (GTDB taxonomy): Bacteria > Pseudomonadota > Gammaproteobacteria > Burkholderiales > SG8-41 > PALSA-1004. Next base: position 1,870 of record JANYCE010000090.1, on the reverse strand, counting down.
CCGGGTCGCCGGCGGCCGAACCACCGCAGTTGTTGACCAGGATATCGATCCGGCCATAGCGTTGCATACACGCGTCAACTGCACCGCGCACCTCAGCGGACTTCGTCATGTTGCAACGATGCACGACGCAGGTGCCGCCCTCCTGTTCGATCAACGCGCGCGTCTCCTGCGCGGCGGCTTCGTTGAGATCGGTCGCAAATATCTGCGCGCCCTGGCGCGCGAGCAGCACGGCGGTTGCTTTGCCATTGCCCCAGCCGGGGCCCACACTTCCCGCGCCAGCGACGAAAGCGGTCTTGCCTTTCAAGTCGAGCATTGAAACATTCCCTGATGAATTAAAAGAGCCGGCAGTCAGCGTGGCGGCTTTTACGAGGCGCAATTATAGGCGGGATAAATTTCGCTCGCTGTGCCTGGATTCACTTGCGCCCGCAAAGCCGCGACGAGAAAAGTCGAGCAGTGAAATGTTGAGTGTTCGCATCTCCGACCGATAAAAATACCGTTTTTTCGCAGCGTACTAACTCCTGACAATAGGCAGCTACTTAATTTTCTTCGCGTGCGGCATCGAGACGATCAGCAGCACGATCGCGAGTGTGCCGGCGACTGCCATGGCAGCTACCGCGTGGCGCGGTCCGATGGCTGCCGCCAGCAAGCCGATCAACATGCTGCCCGCGGTGGACAGCATCTGGCTCATATTGAAGAGTGCCATTGAGCGGCCGCGATACTCCGCGGAGGAATACGATTGCACGACAGTGTTGACGAGCGCGTTGGCGTACACGTGGTAGTAGCCGGCGAAGATCATGATGATGAGCGACAACCAGTACCAGGGCGTATACGCGAAGATTACAATTGCCACGCCGTATGCGAGCGATGAGTCGAGCATTACTTTGCCGCGCGCGATTTTGTGTCCCGCCAGTGTTATCAGCGCTGCGCTGATCAACGCACCGATGCCCATTGCGCCGAGCAGAAGGCCCTGACCGCTTGCTCCCACGTTGAGTAAATCGCGCGCAAATACGGGTAGCAAGGTCGCGAATGGAAATATCAACAACGACACGGCCGTGGTGCAGAGAATGCCGGCACGCACAGGCTCGTTGTGCCACGCGTACTTCCAGCCTTCGACGATGCTCTGGGCAAACGGCCCGTGGTCTGACTTGCCGGTGGCCGGCGGCACCGGCTGCAGCATGTAAGCCCACCACGTCGCGACGAAGAGAAAAGCGGCCTGGACGGCGTAGGCGCTGCCGGTGCCCGCATAAGCGATAAGCGCGCCCGCCAGCGCGGGGCCTGTTAGCCGCGCCCCGTTGTAGATGACCGATGTGAGGCCGATCGCGTTAGTAAGAAATTCCAGCGGCACCGCATCGGCGACGAGCGAAGTGCGCGCGGGATGCTGAATCACTTGCATGATCCCCGCCAGCACGGCGGTCACATAGACATGCCAAGGCGCGATGTGGCCCGTGAATATAAGCAGCGCCAGAGCGGCGAACAACAACGCATTCACAGCTTGCGACACCAGCAGCAGCGTTTTGCGCGAGTAGCGATCAGCAGCGCTGCCCGCAATTGGCGAGAACAAAAGCAGCGGAATAAATTGAACACCGCGCACGAGGCCGAGTTGCACGACCGAGTCGGTGAGCTGATAAATGAGCCAGCCGCGGGAGAGTTCATCCATCCACGTGCCAAGATTGCCAAACATCTGGCAGCCGGTTACCAGTCTGAACTCGCGGTAATGCAGCGCTTTAAATGCGCGCTGGCTGCGAAGGGCCGACAGGAAAGATTTCATACTTCGATTGTACCGGTTCAGCGCTGGTGCTTTCGCCTCGGGCAATGAAGCTATCGTGTGTATTTGTTCGTTCGCGTACGGAAAGCGCGCGCGAAAGGGCTT
>JANYCE010000402.1 GCA_025360445.1 Betaproteobacteria bacterium | reverse complement strand
CTCGTAATCCCCGGCATGGTCGCGCATGACGTGCAGCGCTATCTCGACATGATGGGGGTTTTTCGTCTGACGCCTGATGGCAAAGAGGTGCAGCTTGTGATCGCAGATTGCACTTATCCCAACGGGCTCGCGTTCTCGCCGGACGAGAAAATTTTGTATGTGAACGACACGCGTCTCGCGCTGATTCGTGCATTCGACGTTAATCCAGACGGCAGCGTCGGCGCGGGACGGCTTTTTCACAAAATGACGGGCACGGAGGACGGCGTCGCCGATGGCATGAAGTGCGACATTGAAGGCAACGTCTACTGCACTGGTCCGGGCGGCGTGCACGTGATCGCGCCTAATGGCGGGCTTCTGGGCCGCCTCAAAATACCGGGGCATTGCACCAACATGGCATTCGGCGACGACGACTGGAAATCGCTGTATGTGACGACGTTCAAACAGGTTTATCGCACACGGGTGAAAATTCCCGGCGTCGCGGTGTGGTAGGGAGACGCGATTGAACCTTAATTTTGAACGAGTGGCTGGTCCATACCCAGGCGCCATGGGCGGGCTCGCGTGGGATGGCGCGCGCATGCTGTTTTCGACCATTGACGAAGGCTTTATCCGCAGCTTCGATCCCGCAAGCGGGCAGGTTGCGGAGTATCGCAAGTTTGCGAACCGCATAAACGGCATCGCATTGGCGCCCGATGGCAGACTGTTTGCGTGCCAGGATGGCGGGCGCCGCGTCATTCAATTTCTCGCTGACGGTACGGCGGCGGTGACCGCCACGCGCCTCGACGGCGCAATTCACAATCATCCATCGGATCTTGTTGTCGATTGCGCGGGCCGCGTCTGGTTTACCGATCCCTACAGTCGCGTGATCGCTTTCGGGCCGCAGATATTTCCGCCGCTCGATCATGCCTCGGTGTTGCGACTCGAACTCGATGAACGTCATGCCTGGAAAATCGTGCGGGCGACTTACGATACCGCCGCTCCGCGCGCGCTACAGATGTCGTCTGATGAGAAAACGCTGTACGTGGCGGAAGGCGAGGTTGGCCGCAAGGGCCCGCGCGAACTGCGCGCCTACCCGATTCGCGACGACGGCACGCTCGGTTCTTTCAGGGTCATGCACGCGTTCGGCACCGACTATCGCGGCGAGCATCGCGGCATTGAAGGCTTATGTCTCGACAGCGAGGAAAACCTCGTTGCGTGCGGCGGCTCCGGTGAAGCCGGGCCTGGACCAATGATCTACGTGTTCGCACCCGATGGCGCCGTGCTCGAATCGCATCGGTTTAAGAGCGGCGCGCCGATGCGCTGTGCATTCGGCGATGCAGGGCTCGACAGTCTCTATCTCACGAGCAGTGATGGCTGTGTCTATCGCGCACAAAATATGGGGCGGCGCGGATTCAAGCGCTGGTGATGACCTATTAAGACCAGCAAGCCCGAATACGTCTCGGGCTTGCCGCTGGTTCGTAAAAATGCTTAATGCATGAGAAACAATATCACCAAAATCAGAAAACGAAACTCCCGTTTGCTGATCGCCACACACAGAGTAATCTCCAAGGGGGATGTCTCCAAATTGTGACAGCCGTAGCTATCGATTGTTTTGGAATGAACATCTGCATTTGGATTTGGGTTTAGGACGCCTGACCGGTTTGGAATCTGGGCAGAGCGCGCAACGGTAAGCCACATCTAATGCTACGTATCATACGATAAAACGAATTCTACTGGCCGAAACTTAAACGGAGATCAAGTAATGAAGACTGATGTGTACACAAAGACCGTATTAACTGTGATCGCGTGTTGCCTCGTTTACATAGTAGGAAGAGACATTCGCCTTGTTGACAATTCCTATGCTCAGACAGGTGCGACGGTCGACATCAACATTACTCAAATTGGCGGCAAAAGAATTGAGGGTATCGACTTGATGGGCGGCAGCTACGGGCCGTCACTCCCAGTAAAAGTTTTTAAGTGAGATTTTTGCAGCGAAACTAAAACACTACTGGACGGTAGCAGTATGAGGTTCTCCCATTGCTGGATCGTAACTGTATTTTTTATTTGGATGACCAACGCCTACGCCCAAGAATTTCCGACCAAGCCGATCCGCGTGATCGTCGGACCCGGGCCCGACATCGTCGCGCGCATCATAGGGCAAAAATTTACGGAAGCCTGGGGGCAGCAGGTGGTCATCGATCCGCGGCCTGCTGCCGGCGGGGTCGTTGCCGCTGAGGCGGTCGCAAAGGCAGCCCCCGACGGCTATACGCTGCTGCTGTCCAGCGCGTCGTACCCGATCAACGCCGCGCTGCAGATCGGCACAACCGATGTGATCAAGGATTTTTCTGCGGTCGCCTTGGCCGGATCGGCGCCGTTTATCCTGATGGTGCACCCGTCGCTGCCGGTTAAATCGCTGGCAGAATTAATCGCACTCGCGAGGCAGCGTCCCGGTCAGATTAATTACGCGTCGTCGGGCAACGGCACGCCGCCGCATCTGGCGGGCGAAATGTTTAAAGTGGCGGCGGGCATCAACATAGTGCACGTGCCGTATAAAGGCGCTGGCCAGGCGATGATCGATCTGGTCGGCGGACAAGTACAGATGGCGTTTGCAATTGTGTCTGCGGCAATGCCGCAGGTGCAGGCTGGCAAAGTACGTGCGCTTGGCATCACCAGCCTGCAGACGTCGCCGCTGGCGCCCGATCTGCCAACCTTGAGCGCGCTGGGTCTGGCGGGATTCGATGTGCGCGGCTGGAACGGATTCGTCGCGCCCGCTGGTACTCCGCGCGCGATCGTCGCCCGGATTAATGCTGAAGCAATGCGCGCCTTAAAGCAGCCCGAGGTCGTGCAGCGACTCAAGGCCGCAGGCTACGAAGCGGCCGCGGAAAATTCACCCGAGCAATTTGCCGACTTTATCAAGGCAGAGCTCGCAAAATGGGCTAAGGTCGTCAAGGATTCCGGCGCCAAGGTCGACTAGCAGCAAGCTCTCGGCCCGGCGCACGCGTTACAATAGTCGATGGACAGCACCCAGCAAACCACCATCACTCAGTCGGAAATCCATGCGTGGCAGACCGAGATCCGCGATTTGAAAAATACCGTCGCCGCTTTGCGCAGCGCACTCGAGCAGGAAATAA
>JANYCE010000395.1 GCA_025360445.1 Betaproteobacteria bacterium | reverse complement strand
AAAAAGCTCGGTGGCGAGCTGCGTGATGCTGCCCGCGCCGCTCGACGCAAAGGTGAGCTCGGCCGGCTTCGCTTTGGCGAGCGCAATGAGTTCCCTGATATTTTTTACCGGCAGCGATGGATGCACGACCACAAGAAACGGACCCTGCGATAGCTGAATCACCGGCGTGATGTCGTTAATCGGGTCGAAGTTAAGCTTGAAGAGACTTGGATTCACAGCGTAACTGCCCGCAACCAGAGTGAACGTGTAGCCGTCGGGCGGCGCCTTTGCGCCAAGTTCCGCGCCCAGCACGCCGCCGGCGCCGGGCCGGTTATCAACGACCGCTTGCTGGCCAAGAGATTCAGTCAGTTTTTGCGCGGCCACGCGCGCAATAAGATCGGTGCCGCCGCCAGGTGCGAACGGCGCGACGATGCGAATCGGTTTCGTCGGATACGCCTGGCCGAACGCTGATACGGTCAAGCCTGCGCATAAAGTTGCAACGAATGACGCGATAATAGGGTGTCTCATGTAATTCCTTGCTCAGCGTAAAACAGGATTTTAAGTCTGCAACCGATTTTGATCCAGCCGAAATCAATTTATGGCGCGTAACTTACGCATCGGATTTTTGTTGTTCGTGCTGCTCGCGGTCGCGCAGGGTGCATGGATTGCGCGCGGCCGCACTGCCGACTGGAAGGAGCCATTGCGGGTCGTGATTTACCCGATCAACGGTGACGGCAGCACGGCTTCCGACCGCTACATCCAGAGCCTGCCGCGCGACAGTTTTGAGCCGATGGTTGTTTTCATGCGCGAACAGGCTCGCGATTACGGCTTGCCGCTACGTTCGCCGATCGAAGTTTATGTAGCGCCGCGCGTCGATGCTCTGCCGCCTGAACCGCCGCGCGGCGGCAGCGCGCTCTCCAACATTTCATGGAGTCTTCAGTTGCGCTTCTGGGCATGGCGCCACGATGGGTACAGCGGACCGAAAGCGCATGTGCGCATGTTCGTTAAATATTTTGCGCCGCTGCGAGATGCACGGCTCCCGCATTCAGTCGGACTGCGCGAGGGGTTGATTGGCGTGGTGAACGCCTTTGCCAGCGCCGAGATGGCGGGCAGCAATCAAATCGTGATCGCGCACGAGTTGCTGCATACATTCGGCGCCACTGATAAATACGATCCCGCGACCAATCAGCCGTTATTCCCCGATGGGTATTCTCAACCGAATGCCAGCCCGTTATTCCCGCAGAGCCATGGCGAAATCATGGCAGGCCGCGTGCCGCTTTCTCGATCGAGCGCAGAAACGCCCGATAGCCTCGATGAAACCGTCATCGGCGCGAGAACCGCACGCGAGATTAACTGGCTCAAGTAAGAAGGGCAGGGTTGCGTCGCTGCCAGCAGGGCGTAAGGAATTCCGCGTACGGCGCCTGGATCATCAAGTCACAAAGATCTCAAAATCGCCGCGCCCTTCGCGAGCGTCTGCTCGGATTTAGCGAAGCAAAAGCGCAGCACCTTATCGCAATGACCGTCGTGATAAAACGCCGATAGCGGTATTGCGGCGAGGCCTTTTTCTTTGGTGAGCCGGACTGCGTGATCAGTATCGTGTTCGTCGCTCACGGCGTCGTAGGCCAGATTTTGGAAAAACGTTCCACGCGAGGGCAAGACGCGCAGGCGCGAGCCCTCGAGTCCGGCGACGAAGAAGTCGCGCTTTTGCTGGTAAAACTCGGCGAGAGACAAATACGCTGACGGGTCGGCCATGTAATCGGCGAGCGCGTATTGCAACGGGCCGTTGGTGACGAACACATTGTATTGATGCACCTTACGGAATTCGTTCATCAATTCTCGCGGTGCCAGCACATAGCCCATTTTCCAGCCGGTCACGCTGTACGTCTTTCCAAACGAAGAGACGACAAAACTGCGCTCGGCGAGACCGGGAAAGCGCGCGACGCTCTGGTGCTGGTGGCCGTCGTAAATCAGATGCTCGTACACCTCGTCGGCGACCACGATGATATTGGTGTTGCGCAGCATGTTCTCGAACGCGCGCATGTCTTCTGCCGAAAATACGCTCGTCGTCGGATTGTTTGGCGTATTGATTACGATCATGCGTGTCTTTGGCGTGATCGCCGCCTGCACCGCATTCCAGTCGATGCTGTAGTCGGGGAACTGGAGGCGCACGTAGACCGGCGTTCCGCCGTTGACCTCGACTGCCGGTGCATAGCTGTCGTAAGTCGGTTCGAACAAAATTACTTCGTCGCCCGGCCGCACGAACGCGGTGATTGCGGTGAATATCCCATACGTCGCGCCGGGTACGATGGTCGCTTCGTGCTCCGGATCATAGGTGGCGCCATAGAGTGCGGCGGCTTTCGCGACCACCCGTTCACGCAGTGGCATGATGCCGGCGGATGGCGGATATTGATTTAGTCCGGCATTGAAATATTTGGCGACGAGTTCAAGCAACCTCGGCGCGCAATCGAAATCAGGAAACCCCTGCGACAAATTAATCGCGCCGTGCTCCTGCGCGAGCTTCGACATCACCGTAAAGATTGTGGTGCCGACCGCTGGCAGCTTGGACTCTATGGCACCGGAATATTTAAGCATCGTCAGCGGCGCTTCAAAAAAGCGCAAGTATAACCGCCGCCGCATCGTTATTGCCGGCATGCGCGGCGCGGCGCGCGGACAGCGCCTTGCAATCATCAACGTACTTTTGCAGCCGGGCGATAACATGCTGGCGTTGCTCGCGGGTCAGCAACTTGTCGACTGCAACGTAGAACTGCAGCCGTTGACTGTACACTTCACTGGTGAGCTTCGCGTATTCAGGCGAGCGGCCGGCATCCCAGTCGAGCAGCCAGTGCTGCAAGCTGGCTGCAAATTCAGGTTTCGACTGGCGCATCTTAAGGATTTCAACGAATTCGCGCTGGCGCCGCGCCCGGTCCTCGAGGCGCGAATGCTCGATAAGCGGTATCGGGTCGAGCAGCGCCGCGATTTTGCTTTCTTGTTCGTGCGAAAGACTGCCCGCCCAATCCTCAATTTGACCCAGGGTTTTTTTGAGCCTTGCGCGCTTGCGCTTCTCGACACCGCCGTCGAGCTCATATTCGTCCGCAAATTTTCGATTGTCCTTGGTGAACTGTTTTTGCAGCGTAACAACCTGTTCCGGCGCGAGCGTGGTGAGTACCTCGGCTGCGTCGGCGCCACCGCGGTTGATCACGAGGCGGTAGCGGGCGCGGAAGCCGTCGACAAGCCACGCGATGTCGTCCGTTTTGAGTCCGTGTTCAGCCTTGTGGATGGCGGTAGTCAAAAACGTTGCATATTCCGGCAACTGCTCGAAGCGGTGCCACGCGAGCAGGCGGTCGAGCCGCGCGGAAAAATCACGGCGCTGTTCCCGCTCGAGATCGAAGTACGTATTGGCGCGCCAACCCAGAATAACGTCGGCTTGCGGATAGCCAAGGCGCAAACCGGTGCAGCCGGCTACACCTACGGCGATGAGAATTGACAGAGAGATCGAGCGAAATTTCATGTTCACTTTATTTAGAAGCTTTGGATGAGAGCGACCATGCGTTTTCGCATGCGTTCATCGGGTAGCCGTCCGGTGGCCGCTTTAAGATTGTCGGTCATGTGGCGTACTTTGCCGGTGCCGGGAATGACACAGGTGACCGCCGGATGCGCGATGATAAATTTAAGAAAAAACTGCGCCCAGCTGGCACAGTCGAATTCAGCGGCCCACGCCGGCAGATCGCGGCCTTTGACTTTGCCGAACAGTTCGCCTTGCGCGAAGGGCCGGTTGATGATGACGGCGGTGCCGGATTCCGCGGCGACGGCGAGCAGACTCTGCTCTGCTTCGCGTTCTGCGAGTGAATAATTAAATTGTACGAAATCGTATTCGCGGGTCTTGAGCAGCTTTTCAAGCTCGCGATAAGCGCCGGAGTGGTAATGCGTAATGCCCATGTAGCGAAGGGTGCCGGCCGCTTTCCATTCTTTGAGCGTCCTGGTATGGGTCGCAAGATCAAGCAGGTTATGCACCTGCATAAGATCGAGGCGCGGCGTGCGCATGAGGCGCAGCGAATCCTGCATTTGACGGATGCCGCTCTCACGCCCGCTCGTCCACACCTTGGTCGCGAGAAACACCGCATCGCGCAAGTTGGTGGCGGCGGTGAGTTCGCCGACGACTGCTTCCGCGCGGCCATACATTGGCGAACTGTCGATAAGCCTGGCGCCGGCGGCGGCGAAGGCGGTCAGGACTTCTTTTAATTCGCCGAGTTCCGACGCGCCGGGCGAGACGTCAAGTACGATGTAGGTGCCGAGCCCCATCACCGGCAACGCCTCGCCGGTTTTCGGAATGCTGCGTTTGATCAATGGCGCCACAGCGCTGTGTGCCGGGGAATTAGTCATGGTGATGAGGGCGCCAGTGGCAAGCATTTTTAAAGCCGCGCGGCGCGAACACTGGATTAATGCGGTCGGACGGGGCATAGCGGCGTGATAAGACGATGCGGCATTTGAAGCGCAGTTGTATCGGGATGTCGGACGAAACATATTTTACGCTGCATTCCGGGCTGAAACGTTTCGCACTCTGACGCTGATCAGTTCGCGCCGCGAGGCGGCTATGCACGACGCCATATCATTGCGATGAGTCGCTACTTGTGCTGGCTAATGCGAGCCGGGATCCCGTGCGCGCATTTCATGCATGCGGCCCAGAATGATGGCCAGCACGACCCACGCGGCTGCAATCGGCGCAGAGGCGAGTGAAATCGTCGTCAACTCAAGTCCCGCGCCGCGCAGCGTCGAGAACAGCCATCCATTAACTGCGTCGGCGCCGCGGAAAACGACTATATCGATTATGTTTTTCGCTTTATATTTTTCTGTCCGGTCTACGACTGTGAACAGCACTTCACGCGCCGGATTTGAAAGCGCAAAGTTTGCGGTCCGCTGAATCGCCTGAAAAGCGATCACGACCGCCAGCACCGGCGAAAACGCGAGGACCACGAACCCGAGCGCAAAAACTACCGGCAGAAAGGCGGCGGCAGGCCCGACGCCAAAGCGCGCGATCAGGCGGCCCGTCGCAAAACATTGCACGATGATCGTCAGGACACCGATCGCAAGGTCGATGGTTGCGAATATGCGGGTGCGCACCGCCGGGTCATCGGACGCCGCAGCCACAATATTCGCCTGCTGAAAATATAAAAACGTGCCGGCGAGCGACAACAGGAATACCCACGTTGCGATCCCGCCGAGATACGGTGAGCGCAGCACCATCATGATGCCGTCGAGCCAGCCGCCGCCGAGCGCGGCAGCAGGGCGCTCGCTGCCAGGGGTCGAAGCCTTATCGCGAGTCGGGTCTATGCCCACCGGCGTTTTTAAGTTTGGCGCCGCCGCTTCCAGGCGGCGGGCGCACAACACGGCGAATTCCAGCAAGACAGCAGCAACGATCAAGAGGTTCGTGGGGCCGATTGGCACCGCAAGCCATACCGTGACTGCAGGGCCGGCCAAGGCGCCGGCGCTGCCGCCGGCCGCTATAAAACCGAATAGCCGTTTGCCTTGCTCGCTTGCGTAGAGGTCGGCCATGAAAGACCAAAACACCGATACGGCAAACAGGTTGAATACGCTAATCCATACAAAAAACACCCGCGCGACGAGTGGCTTCTCAATGCCGAAGGTCAGCAACAACCAGAAAACTGCGATGTTTGCGACGAAAAAATGATAGACGAGCGGCACGAATCGCGCACGCGGCAAGCGCGCTACCAAGGCGCCGAAAACAGGCACTGCCGCCAGCATTACCAGGAAAGTCGCGGTAAAAAGCCATGGCAGATTTTTCACGCCGCCCGCGATGCCCATCTCGTCGCGCAACGGCCGCAATACGTAGTAGCCGGCGAGCAGGCAGAAAAAATATGCGAACGACCACGCCAGTGCGCGGCCTTCGCCCGGGCGAATGGAAGCTACGCGCGCGAGCCAGCGCTCGGCGACCGTGGGGTTCATTGCTGCATGCTTCTATCAAGCATTGTTGGTTGCGTTAGAAGGGCAAAGTTTAGCGGCCGCATCACTCTTATGATCCACATCGCGTTGGCTCCGGCGTAATAGCTGACTGCAATTGCAACCCTCAATGCGAATTCAGCGGTAAATCGAAGGGAGCGCATACGGTAGTCATCCGGCATCCTTTGCGCAAGCTCGGACGTGGGCGGTGTGCAGGGACATCTCTACTTTGGTTTGACACACACGTTCCCGCACGGTTGACCATACCCCCGGCCCGCTGGATACTGTAGGCAGTTCAGCAACGAGGGGGAGCAATGCAGGTTTTTACGCGCGCTTTGCCGGCGCTGTCCGGTATATTTTTATGTCTCATATCGCAGGCAGTTTCAGCTCAGCAATATCCAGTTAAACCGGTGCGCATCGTCGTGCCGTTCGGCGCCGGCGGCCCCGCGGATATTTACGCGCGCTATCTTGCTCAACGCATGCAGGAGCCGCTCGGCCAGTCGTTTGTAGTTGATAACCGGCCCGGCGCGGGTTCCATTATCGGCACCGACGTGGTGGCTAAATCGCCGCCCGACGGCTACACGCTGCTGCTGATGTCCAACACGCACACGGTGAACGAATCGCTGGTGCCGAAAAAACCGTTCGCGCTGATGAAAGATTTCATGCCGATTGCGGCGATCAACTATTCTGATCTCGTGCTGGTCGTGCATCCGTCGCTGCCGGCGAAGTCGATCAAAGAACTCATCGCACTCGCCAAGGCTAAGCCAAATGGCTTCAACTATGCGTCGTCGGGCACCGGCACGCCGTATCACATGGCCGGCGAGTTATTCAAGACAATGGCGGGTGTCCAGTTTGTGCACATACCGCACAAAGGCAGTGGCGAAGCGCGCACCAGCGTCATGAGCGGCCAGGTGGAAGTGATGCTCGACGCAATAACCACCATGTCACCGATGGTCAAGGCAAATCGCGTGCGCGCGCTTGGCACGACGGGTCTCAAACGCTCGACCGTATTGCCCGATATTCCAACAATTTCGGAGGCGGGCGTCAAAGATTATGAGGCGACGATCTGGCTTGGCATCATGGCGCCGGCTGGCACGCCGAAACCGATCATTGACCGGTTGAATGCGGAAGTTGCCAAAATCGTCGCGCGGCCGGACGTCAAAAAAGCATGGAACGAGCAGGGCGCGGAGCCGATGGCGATGACGCCTGCTGAGTTCGAAAAATATCTGAATGCCGATATTGCCAAGTGGGCGAACGTTGTGAAAGTCGCAGGCGTAAAGGCTGAGTAGAGGGGGGGGGTAATAACTCTCGTTCGTTTTCGTCTTGTATTCTCGCGACTTAACAACTATCCAACCCGCAATCCCCCAAATTAATTCGTAATCCTTAATCCTTAATCCCCGCTCCTCACTCCTCAATCGGCACTCTTAAACAATGCGACTCGTTACTTTTTCAGATCCCAATGGCATGCGCGTCGGTGTCCACGATGCAGAGTCCAATACCATCGTCGATCTCGCCGCTGTGTCGCGTCTGCCCAAGGACATGACAAGTTTCGTCGCGCTCGGCAAGAAAGGCCTCAAGCGTGCACGCGCGGCGCTCAGGAGCGGAGAAGGGCGCCTGGTCTTTGATAGCGTCAAACTGCATGCGCCGATTCCGCGGCCCGCCAGAAATATTCTGTGCGTCGGCAAAAATTATTACGATCATGCGAAGGAATTCCACGCTAGCGGCTTCGACGCGAGTGCCGGTAAAGATGCGATTCCGGAATTGCCGATCATGTTCACGAAGT
>JANYCE010000381.1 GCA_025360445.1 Betaproteobacteria bacterium | reverse complement strand
CCGCCGCATCGCTGTGCTCAACAAGATCGATCTTATGTGGGACGATTTGAAAACCGACGCCGAAATCGCCGTCGATGTCGCGCGCCAACTCGAACAAACCGCGACGCTGCTCGCTTTACCGCGCACCCATGTCATGGCGATTTCGGCACAAAAAGCACTGCTCGCGCGGGTGCGCGACGATGACGCCTTGCTGGCAAGAAGCGGTATCGAGCAGCTCGAATACCTGCTCGCCTCCGAAATTATTCCAGCCAAGCAGGAAATCATGCGCGCTGCCGTGCAACGAGAGATCGGCAGCATGGTCGACGCCTCGCGCCTCGCTGTGAACAGCCAGCTCGCGGCGTCTAAAACCGAATTGGCGGAGCTCGCAACGATGTCCGGCAAGAGCCGCAGCATGGCGCAGATTATGGTGGCGCGGCTCGAAGTCGACCGCAAGACTTACCATGCCACCGTGCAAACTTTCCGGGCGACGGTCAACACGGTGACCAACCAGGGGACGACGCTGGTCAAACAACTCGACGACGATCGCTTGGACGATATCCTCAACAAGGATCGCAAGTTCATCGAAGATGCATGGACCACGGCGGGGATGTGGAAAAGTATGCAGATGCTGTTTCAGCATTTCACCGGCGTATCCGCGAAAATACTCAATTTCTCCAACCAGATTAAAGGCCTGGTCGACGCAACGTATGCGCATTTTCATGAGAAATTCAGCTTTGCGCGTTTGACGCCGCCAATGCTGAATCTGGAAAAGCACACGTTGACGATGACCAGCATGCAGGAGCAGGCACGCGCGTTTTGCCACGATCCGGTAAACATGGCGAAGTACAAGGATTTCCTGGTCAAGCGTTTTTACGAAAGCCTGGTTGCCGAAGCACGGCAGATTTTCGAGATGACGCGGCTCGATGCGGAGACCTGGCTCAAGGGTGCACTAAGCCCGCTCAACCTGCAGATCAAGGAACACGAAAAGGTGCTCGCCAAGCGCATCGAAAACTTTAAAAAGATCCGCGACAACATCAGCTCGGTTGAAGACCGCATCAAGCAGTTGGAAAAACAACAGATCCTTCTGGACGATCAGGCTAAAGTACTGACGCGCATCAAGCGCAGTCTCGATGGAGAAACGCATGCGATCAAACCGGTTGCAGTGGAACCAACGGTCGCCACGATGAGGGCGGTCACGGCGGTCGTTTAAGGCAGCGCCTGCTGTGCGCCGATTTCAGAGATCAGGTCTCGAACCCGCAGTTACAAGTCTGAATTTATAAAACCGCTTCAATCCGTTCACACAACGTTTTAAGCACGTGGATGCGCGCCGAATTCTTGTCGTTGGCCGCCACTAATATCCACGGCGCGTCGTCATTGCTCGTGCGCTCGACCATGTCGCATACCGCGTTGGCATAAGCCTGCCAGCTTTTACGATTACGCCAGTCATCGGGGGTAATCTTGAAATTTTTGAATGGCGTTCTTTCGCGTTCCCGAAAGCGGCGCAATTGCTCTTCTTTGGTGATGCTCAGCCAGAATTTAGTGACGATGCTGCCGGCTTCGACCAGCTGTTCTTCGAAATCGTTAATTTCCTGGTAGGCGCGCATCCAGTCTTGTTCGGCACAAAACTTTTCCACACGCTCAACGAGCACGCGACCGTACCACGACCGGTCGAAAATGCACACGCGTCCGCGCCGTGGCAGGCTGCGCCAGAACCGCCACAAGTAAGGCTGCGCACGTTCTTCTTCAGTCGGTGCGGCGATCGGCACGATTTGGTAACAGCGCGCATCGAGCGCGCTGGTGATGCGCCGGATGGCGCCCCCTTTGCCGGCGGCGTCCGCTCCCTCGAAGACAACAACGACCGATTTATGCCGGAATTTCTTGTGCCTTGTCAGCAGAGCCAGTTCGCCTTGATACCGCTCCAACTTTTTGGCATAGTTTTTTTGCGGCAGGCGCGCGGTATAGTCGAGACGGGAAAATACGGTGCGGCCGTCGATGGGTGCAGGCGGCAATGCAGCCGGGCGGCTTGTCACCGGCTGGCGGTGAGCGAGCCGCTTTTTCAGCGCATCGAGCAGCATGCGCCCCGCGGTCAGAGAACGGTAATTCGCATCTGCGCCTTCAATTATCATCCATGGCGCGTGTGCGGTGCTCGTTTCACGCAGCGCGGTTTCGGACACCTTGCGAAAGCGGTCGTAACACTTGTAGCGCGCCCAATCCTCCGCGGTGACGCGCCACCGCGTGCTTGCATCGGCCACGAGCGCTGTCAGCCGTTTCTTCTGCACTTTCTTCGACAGGTGCAACCAGAATTTCAGGATCAGCGCGCCTTCTTCGACCAGCATGCGCTCAAAATGCACAATTTCCGCCAGTGCCAACTCGAACCCGGCGTCATCCGTCCTGCCCTCAACGCAATTGACGATCGAGTCAGAATGCCAGGCGCCGAACAGGATGCCAATGCGGCCTTTAGGCGGCAAGGCACGCCAGTAACGCGCCATGCGGGGACGCTCGCGCTCCTCAGCGGACGTTTCGCCAAACGCATGAGTGACGATATGGCGCGGGTCCATCCACTTGTTGAGTATGTTGACCGTTTCGCTTTTGCCCGCGCCGTCGACGCCGCCGATCACGATGATGACCGGAAAGCTCTTGCTTTCGAGCAACTCATACTGCGCTTTAAGCAGCGCTTCGCGCAGCCTGGCCTCCGCGCGGTCATAAACGCGGTCGCTGATGCAATGGCCGAGTTCGGCGGATTCAAACATGTGCGTGCTCCGGTCAGTGCGTAGTCAAAATCACATCAGCACGATGTCAAACTGCTCCTGGGTGTACTGCGATTCGACCTGCAACGATACGGGCTTGCCGATAAAATCGGACAACATCGCAAGGCTCTGCGACTCCTCGTCGAGCAGCATGTCAATCACCTGCTGCGACGCGAGGATGCGAAATTCGCGAGCCTCGAACTGGCGTGCCTCGCGCAGCAGTTCCCGCAGCACCTGGTAGCAAATTGTCTGCGCGGTTTTGAGCTCGCCGCGCCCGTCGCAAACCGGGCATGGTTCACGCAGCACGTGGGCTAAGCTTTCGCGCGTGCGTTTGCGCGTCATCTCGACCAGACCCAGTTGCGTAAATCCATTAACCGTCATGCGCGTTTTGTCCCGCGCGAGCGCTTTGCGGAATTCGTTGAGCACCGCATTGCGATGCTCCTCAGTGTCCATATCGATAAAATCGATGATGATGATGCCGCCCAGATTTCTCAGGCGCAGCTGGCGCGCGATAACGTGCGAAGCTTCAAGGTTGGTTTTAAATACCGTGTCGTCGAGGCTGCGGCCACCGACAAATCCGCCGGTATTCACGTCGACGGTAGTCAATGCCTCAGTCTGGTCGATGATCAAATAGCCGCCCGACTTCAGATTGACGCGCCGCCCGAGCGCTTTTTCAATTTCATCTTCGACCCCGTAGAGATCGAAGATTGGCCGTTCGCCCGCGTAGTGTTCCAGACGCGCCGCGACGTTGGGCATGAACTCGCGCGCGAATGCTTCGGCCTTCTGGAAGTTTTCGCGTGAATCAATCAGAATGCGCGCGGTTTCATCGTTGGCGAGATCGCGCAACACGCGCTGAGTTAGGTTCAAGTCCTGATATAGCCGCGCAGCGGGCGCCGCCGACTTCGCCTTGTGCTGGATTTCAGCCCACCACTTGCCAAGATATTGCACGTCGGCGCTCAGCTCGCGATCGCTGGCCGCTTCCGCCATAGTACGCACGATAAAGCCGCCGGCGAAATCGGGCGGCAGCAGTTGCTGAAGTCTTTCGCGCAGATGCTCGCGTTCTGCGCCGGCTTCGATGCGCTGGGAAATTCCGATGCGCGATTCTTGCGGCAGATATACGAGCAGACGCCCGGCAATGCTGATCTGGGTCGACAGCCGCGCGCCCTTGCTGCCGAGAGGGTCCTTGACTACCTGCACCATCAGATTTTGACCCTCGGCGAGCATCTTCTCGATCGGCTTCGCGTCGCTACCTTCAGCGCGGTGACCCCAAATGTCGGCGACATGCAGGAACGCCGCTCGGGCGCATCCGATATCCACGAAGGCGGACTGCATACCGGGCAGCACGCGTACGATGCGGCCCATGCAAATATTGCCGACGATACCGCGCGCGGACGCCCGTTCGATCTGCACTTCCTGCACCACCCCCTGTTGAACGACCGCGACGCGGGTTTCTCGCGGCGTGACATTGATCAGGATTTCTTCAGTCACGCGGGCTCCAATCAGATGCGATGCCGAAACGCCATAGTAAATCCGCAGTTGCAATCAGCGGTAACCCCATGATGCCGGAATAGCTGCCCGCAAGCTTGCGCACGAACATTGCCGCCCGGCCCTGTATCCCATACGCCCCCGCCTTGTCGAGGGGCTCTCCGCTTGCGACGTAATGGTCGATTTCCGCGGCGTCGAGGTCGCGAAATTCTACCGTAGAGGTCGACACCACAGTTTCAATGCGCGCGTTGCTCGCCACCGTGACCGCCGTCATCACCGAATGGGCGTGCGCGGACAACCGGTGCAGCATCTCGCGTGCATGCTGATGGTTGCTCGGTTTGCCGAGGATCAGGCCGTTG
Source organism: Betaproteobacteria bacterium (assembly GCA_025360445.1). Taxonomy (GTDB): domain Bacteria; phylum Pseudomonadota; class Gammaproteobacteria; order Burkholderiales; family SG8-41; genus PALSA-1004. The sequence continues at coordinate 9,409 of JANYCE010000381.1, read as the reverse complement.
AGGACGACCGTCGTATCCGCTGCGAGAACGGGCAGCGGCTGCAATCCGCGCGACGCGATCTGGCGCTGGCCTGCTTCGGCTTTAGCGCGCGCGAGCCGCAACACATAGTCCCGGGGCGCCTCGTCCGGATGCGGCGTCTCATCGACGTCGGCGCCGTGTTGCTCGTGACTGAGCAAATCATCAAATGCAACGCCCAGCTGGTGCAGCAATTCGCGGCGGCGCGGGCTTCGCGAGGCGAGGTAAATGAGGGCCATAGGATTCAAGAAAAAATCGGGGGTCTAGGATGGAGAAGCGAAGAGCGAGGATTAATGAAAGTGCTTTAAGTCCTGCTCTATCCTCGCTCCGCAATTCCCTCCGGCCACTCACTCACGATGGTACGGATGCCCGGCAAGCAGCGACACGGCGCGATACAACTGCTCGGCGAGAATCACGCGGCAGAGCCCGTGCGGCAGAGTCAGTGGCGACAACGACAGCAACAGGTCCGCTTCTTCTTGCAAAACGCTGGCGGTGCCGTCCGCGCCGCCGATGACGAAAGCAACGTCGTCGCCGTCTTGCTTCCAGCGCTCGATGCGCCGCGCCAGCTCCAAAGTGGTCATGCCTTTGCCACGCTCGTCGAGCACGACCTTATGGATGCGCGCGGGCAGCGCAGTGTTGATGCGCTGCGCTTCGAGATCCAGCCACTGGCGGGTCGCCTTCTCCCCGGTTCCGGCGCGCACTGCAGGCTTGATCTCAGTCAATTCGATGCGCGCTTCGCGCGGCATCCGCTGCGCATATTCAGTGAAGCCGGCGTTGATCCACGCGGGCATCTTGTGGCCGACCGCCACGATGCGCATTTTCATCCGGCGAGACTATGAATATTTTACGAATTCGTAACAGCGAGATTGCGCCCTTCTCTCCTTCGCCCTCCGTGAGAGGGTCGGGGTGAGGGGTTGAGCGTCTCTACTGTCATCCATTATGAAACGCTCAATAATCAGCGCGCACCGGCCGCGGCGCGACGCTTTGGTGGCGCCGCCTTTTTACCCCATAGCTCCTCGAGATTGTAGTGCTGGCGCACCGCCGGCTGCATGACATGCACGACCACTGCACCAAGATCGACCAGCACCCACTCACCGGGGTCCGTGCCCTCAACGCCGTGGACAGTTGCACCAAGCGCTTTAGCTTTGTCCTGAACGTGATTGGCTAGCGCATTGTTCTGCCGCGTCGAATCGCCGCTTACCACAATCACTTTGTCGAAAAGCGCCGTCATGCGCCGCACGTCCAGCACCACGATGTCACGCCCCTTGATGTCTTCGAGCGCGTCCACCACGACTTTAACCAATCTATCGAGCCTCATTCACCTCCTGCGTTACATAAAGTTGATGACATTGAATATAGTCGAGAACCGGATCGGGAAGCAAATAGCGCGGGCTCACGCCACGTGCCAGCGAATCGCGGATCATCGACGCGGAAATATCGAGCGCTGCAATTGCCTGCGTCACAATACCGCCGGCTGGCGACAGGTGAACCGCGAACGGCTGCTGCATCAAGCGCGCCGCGTATTCGCGCGCGAGCGGTTCGGGCATGCGCGCAGGCCAGGACTCCGGCGGGAAACCCGGCCGGTGTGCGATGACGATGTGGGCCAGCGCAAAAAGTTCGTGCCAGCGATGCCACGTTGCCAATTCGAGAAATGCGTCAGCGCCGAGCAATAGACACATCGGTCGCGCCGACCCCAGTTCCTGGCGGATTTCTTTGAGGGTGTCGATTGTATAACCGGGGCCGCTGCGCCTGACTTCACGGTCGTCAATTTTAAACAGCGGATTGTCGCCGACCGCGAGTGTCGCCATCTCGAGCCGCTGGTGCGCGGTGACTTGAGGCGCGGCTCGATGCGGCGGCGTACCGCCGGGCATGAAACGCACTTCTTTTACGTGAATTGACTCGGCGAGTTCCTGCGCGAGCCGCAAATGACCGAAATGGATCGGGTCGAAAGTGCCGCCGAAAATCGCGACGGGTTTAATCTCCATCGCTCAAACTGAGCCTGTGCGGCGTGTTGGTTTGCATCATTGTAGGGTAGACAACGCGATGAAACGCGGGTTCAGCCTTATAGCACCAGGCGCCGGATGTCCAACAGCACCTCGCTTAAATAAGCGATGAAACGCGCGCCCTGTGCGCCGTCGACGACGCGATGATCGTACGAAAGCGATAACGGCAGCATCAGGCGCGGCGCAAATTGCTTGCCGTCCCACACCGGTTTAATGACTGCCTTGCCAACACCCAGAATTGCCACTTCGGGCGCGTTGATAATAGGCGTGAAAAAAGTGCCGCCGAGGCCGCCCAGGCTCGAAATCGAAAAACACCCCCCTTGCAAATCGGCTGAGTTGATTTTGCCGTCGCGCATGCGCGCACTCACAACCCCGAGTTCGCGCGCCAGCTCGAGCAAGCCTTTTTTATCGGCATCGCGTATGACGGGCACCACGAGACCAAGCGGCGTATCGACCGCAACGCCGACATTGAAGTACTGCTTCAGCACAAGGCTCTCGCCATCCGGCGTCAGCGATGAATTAAAGTTGGGATAATTTTTGAGCGCGACGACGACCGCTTTAATTAAAAACGCGAGCAGCGTGAAGCGAATACCTTCTTTTTTAGCCGTTGCGGCTTCCGACTTGCGAAAGGCCTCAAGCTCCGTGATGTCTGCTTCGTCCTGCTGGGTCACATGCGGAATCGACACCCAGTTGCGGTGCAGATTCGCGCCTGACAGTTTCTTGATGCGGGAAAGCGGCTGCAATTCTACTTTGCCGAATTTGGCAAAATCAACTTGCGGCATCGGCAGCAGATTCAAACCTGGCCCGTTAGCTCCACTGCGCGGCCGGGTAAGTTCGCCCTTGACGTAGCCTTGCACGTCTTCTCGCAGGATGCGGCCCTTGGGTCCGCCGCCGGTGATTTTGCTTAAATCCGCACCCAACTCGCGCGCGAACCGTCGCACCGACGGGCCCGCGTGCACGAGTTTTAACTTCGCCTCATCGATCGGTTCAAAGGAAGCGGTCGGGCTCGCCGCGGTTGGTGTTGAGGCTGAACCAGTTAGCGGCGCGGATGGCGGGGTGGCGGCCGGCGGTGGCGGCGCGCCCTCGGCGGCGCCGATCGGTGCCGATGCTGCGGAGGTTGCTGCGAGCGCAGGCGGCGCTGCGGGCTCCAACATCAGAACCAGCGTGCCTTGCGATACTTTATCGCCGACTTTGACTTTGATGTCTCTGACGACGCCCGCCTGCGGCGCCGGCACTTCCATCGTGGCCTTGTCAGATTCGAGCGCGAGCAGCGGGTCTTCGGCGTTAACGCTATCGCCGGGCTTGACCAGTATTTCGATGATCGGGATTTCCTTAAAATCGCCGATGTCGGGAACTTTGACTTCAATAACGCTCATAATTTTTGGTAAAGCTAAGTTTTCAGGATCGACGGTTGCGCGTTCTCGTTCTCGTCCTTGAAGGCGCTCAATGTGAGCCGTGTTTGTACTCGATCCTCAGCACTCACGCCTCACTCCTCAAACGGTAGTCGGGTTAGGTTTCTCAGGATCAATCCCGTACTTGGTGATCGCCTCGGTGACTTTCTTGCGCGGCACGAGCTCCATGTCGGCGAGCGCTTTGAGTGCCGCCACCGCGACGTAGTTGCGATCGATTTCAAAAAACCGGCGCAGTTTTTCGCGCGTGTCCGATCGTCCGAACCCGTCGGCGCCGAGCGCATGGAAATGTTGAGTCGGCAGGAAGCTGCGCACCTGGTCGGCAAACATTTTCATGTAGTCGGTCGATGCGATCACCGGCCCTTCGCGATCCTTCAGACAGATTTCAATATGCGAACGCCGCGGCTCGGCTTCGGGGTGCAGCATGTTCCAACGCTGTATATCGATGCCGTCGCGACGCAACTCGTTGAAGCTCGTCACGCTCCAGATGTCGGCGGCGATGCCAAAGTCTTTCTCGAGCAGGTCCGCCCCCGCGATGACTTCGCGCAATATTGTGCCGCTGCCAAGCAACTGCACTTTGGGCGCGTTCTTTTTGCTCTTGCCTTCGCGCAACAGATACATCCCTTTAAGGATGCCTTTCTCTACGCCCTCGGGCATTGCCGGGTGCTCGTAGTTTTCGTTCATCACGGTGATGTAGTAATAAACGTCTTCCTGCTCCTGATACATGCGGCGCAGGCCGTCCTGAATGATGACCGCAAGCTCGTACGCGTACGTCGGGTCATAAGCCACGCAATTCGGGATCGTCGCCGCGAGCAGATGGCTGTGACCGTCCTCATGCTGCAGGCCTTCGCCGTTCAGCGTTGTGCGGCCGGCAGTACCGCCCAGCAGGAAGCCGCGCGCGCGCATGTCGCCCGCCGCCCATGCGAGGTCGCCGACGCGCTGGAAGCCGAACATCGAATAAAAAATGTAGAACGGGATCATCGAAATACCGTGCGTGCTGTAGGAAGTCGCCGCCGCGATCCACGACGACATCGCGCCCGGCTCGTTGATGCCCTCCTGCAGCACCTGGCCTTTCTGATCCTCTTTGTAAAACATCAGTTGGTCGGCATCCTGGGGCGTGTAGAGCTGCCCCACGTGCGAGTAAATACCAAGCTGACGGAACATGCCTTCCATACCGAACGTGCGCGATTCGTCGGGCACGATCGGCACTACGAACTTGCCGATTTTCTTGTCGCGCACAAGGGTCGTCAGGATGCGCACGAACGCCATCGTCGTCGACAGTTCGCGCCCCGCACCGCTCGCCTTCAACAGTGTTTCAAACGCAGCGAGCGGCGGCACTTCGAGCGGCGCGGCGCGGCGCCGGCGCGCCGGCTGATAACCGCCGAGCGCCTGGCGGCGCTCACGCATGTAAGCGAGCTCCGGCGAGCCTTCGGGGAAAGTCACATACGGTACTTCTTCAAGCTGCTCGTCCGGCACCGGCACCGCGAAGCGATCGCGGAACGCTTTAATAGACGAGGTGCCCATCTTTTTTTGCTGGTGCGTAATATTTTGCGATTCGCCAGCCTCGCCCATGCCGTAACCTTTGATAGTCTTGGCGAGAATGACCGTCGGTTGCCCGGTGTGCTGCGTTGCTGCCGCATAGGCCGCATAAACTTTGTAAGGGTCGTGGCCGCCGCGATTGAGTCGCCAGATATCATCGTCCGACATGGTGGAGACCATCTCGAGCAGTTCAGGATACTTGCCGAAAAAATGCTTGCGCACATAAGCGCCGTCTTTCGACTTGAACGTCTGATATTCGCCATCAACGCACTCGGCCATGCGTTTTAAAAGTATGCCCTTGGTATCGCGCATGAAGAGCGGCTCCCAGTAGCCGCCCCAAATTACTTTAATTACATTCCAGCCGGCACCGCGAAAGTCGCCTTCGAGTTCCTGAATAATTTTGCCGTTGCCGCGCACCGGTCCGTCGAGCCGCTGCAGATTGCAATTGATTACGAAAATCAGATTGTCGAGCCGTTCGCGGCCCGCGAGCGAAATCGCGCCGAGCGATTCGGGTTCGTCCATTTCACCGTCGCCCATGAACGCCCATACTTTGCGGCCCTGAGCTTCGAGCAAACCGCGGTCTTTCAGGTAGCGCATGAAGCGCGCTTGATAGATCGCCATCAACGGGCCCAGACCCATCGACACGGTCGGAAACTGCCAGAAGTCGGGCATCAGCCACGGGTGCGGATACGACGACAGCCCTTTGCCGTCGACTTCCTGGCGAAATCTATCCATCTGATCGGCAGTCAGCCGGCCAAGCATGAATGCGCGCGCGTAAACGCCGGGCGCCGAATGTCCCTGAATAAATACAAGATCACCGCCGAAAGTATCACTCTGCGCGCGCCAGAAATGATTGAAGCCGACATCGTATAAGGTTGCTGCCGAGGCAAAACTCGCAATATGGCCGCCGACGTTGGTGTGTTTGTTGGCGCGGATGACCATCGCCATCGCGTTCCAGCGCACATACGAGCGAATGCGGTGCTCGAGTTCGGCGTCGCCCGGCATGTGCTCTTCGAGTTGAGCCGGAATCGTATTGATGTACGCGGTCGTTGCGCTGAACGGGATGTAGGCGCCGCTACGGCGCGCTTTGTCGACGAGCTGCTCCAGCAAGAAATGCGCACGATGCGTGCCTTCGTGCTTTAACACGCCGTCGAGCGCTTCGAGCCACTCCCGGGTTTCCTGGGGATCAGTGTCAGGCATGTCTTGCATATCCATGGCTTCACCTCGTGGGGTTTGCAGCGTCGGGCTTGCGCGGACCGAGGCGGTCGGACTGGCGCGTCGGAAACAGTGCTGTTGAGGCTGATTTTTCAAGCCAATTATATCATCGTGAATACACCGGTCCGCCACCTAAACGCTGGTGCGCTGCATCATGCGTGATGCCACTGCGAATCTCTCAGGACTGTGCGCGACGACGGCGTTAATTGCTTTTTTTACTTAGCTCGCAGCAGTGCCGGCACTCTTTTTCACCGGCTTGATGGAGCGCTTCTATCAAGAACGGCGGCAAGCCCCGCTTGAGCATTGAGTGATGACTGATCGAATTGAAGCGACCATTGCCGAATTAATTGAGTGCGCGATTAATGTCCTTCGAATTTAGGCGCGCGCTTCGCCAGAAACGCAGTCATGCCCTCTTGGCGATCATCGGTGCCAAAGGCAAGCGCGAACAGACTCGTTTCAAGCACACAGCCGTTGGCGAGGTCGATATCGAGCCCGCGGTGCACCGCCTGTTTCGCCACTTGCACGGCCACCGGGGCTTTGGCCGCTATGAGGCGCGCCGTTTCCAGACCGTTCTCGATCAAATGCGTGTCGGCCACGACTGCATTCACAAGCCCGATGCGCAGAGCCTCCTCCGCCTTAACCTGGCGGCCCGTCGTTACGAGTTCGAGCGCACGCGCGCGGCCGACCAGCCGCGCGAGTCGCTGGGTGCCGCCGAAACCCGGCGGAATCCCCAGACTCACTTCGGGCTGGCCGAACACCGCGCGATTCGACGCGATAATCCAGTCGCAGCTCATCGCCAGTTCGCAGCCGCCACCAAGCGCATAGCCATTGACCAGCGCGATCACGGGAATCGACAGCGCTTCGATCGCCTGCATCACGCGCTGGCCTTTCTCGGAAAAATTGCGGGCCTGCAGCGCATTCATGTTCTGCATGGCAGCGATGTCGGCGCCTGCGATAAACGCCTTATCGCCGGCGCCGGTCACCAGCAGCGCGCGCGTTGCGCTATCCGCAGCGACCCGCGTGAGCGCCAGCAGCAATTCGTCGAGCGTCTCTGCGTTGAGCGCATTCAGCGCTTTCGGCCGATTGACCGTCAATACAGTGACAGTGCCGTTTTCTAACTGTTCGAGGATCAGATTCTGATACACCATGATGCGATCTTTCTTCAACAACGCGCGTTATCTGGCGGTCATGCGGATGGCACCGTCGAGGCGGATCACTTCAGCGTTAAGCATCGGGTTTTCAATGATGAACGCTGCGAGCCGCGCATATTCTGCGGGTTGGCCCAGGCGCGACGGAAATGGCACCTGCGCGCCGAGTGATGCGCGGATTTCTTCGCTCATACCCTGCAGCATGGGCGTATCGAAAATGCCGGGCGCGATCGTATTCACGCGAATGCCGAGCTTCGCGAGTTCGCGCGCGATCGGCAGCGCCATCGACACGATGCCGCCTTTGGACGCGCTGTACGCGGCCTGTCCAATCTGACCTTCGTATGCGGCGACCGACGCGGTGTTGATGATCACACCGCGTTCGCCGTCGGCAGTCGGCGTGTTTTTCGCTATCGCATTCGCCGCCAGTCGCAACGTGTTGAAACTGCCGATGAGATTAATCTCAATCACGCGCCTGAACGTGTCGAGCAGGTGCGGACCGTGTTTGCCGACCACGCGCTCCCCCGGTGCCACGCCCGCGCAATTGATGAGCCCGTGCAATACACCGAATGCGTCGATCGCGGCATCGACTGCCTGCTGTACTTGCGTCTCATTGGTCACGTCGGCGATGACGAAGCGGGCTGCGGCGCCGAGACTCGCAGCGAATTTTTCGCCCGCCTCGCGGTTGAGGTCGGCAAGCACTACCTTGCCGCCCGCGCCAACCAGGTGTTGGGCGGTCGCTGCGCCGAGGCCCGACGCCCCGCCGGGAATCAAAAATACACTTTGGTTTATCTGCATGAGGCGCTGAAATCCATAGTGAGGCAAAGGCGCCCGGTCATCACACCCAAAAAATTTCGGCGCGCTTTTATTTTATGAGTGCCGTGAATTAAGGTGGCCGCGCTTCACACCATGTTAGTCGTACGGGCTGACCACGTCGATGGCTTTGCCATCGGTAGGAAGCCTTTGGCGTTCGTGGGACGCGCAACATAGCGCTGTTGAAAGCACTTGGGCGGAGTCACGCAAAAAAATGCTGCCGCGCGAATCGTGCCGCAGCATTCGTCTCGTCAAAGAAAACTTGCGTCTGTCACGAGTGGCCGCGCTATCAAAATACCGCCAGCCAGCCCGGCCGCCAGAAATGTAGGTAGGACCGTTAACCGCACCCAGCCTGTTAAGCAGCGGCCTTTTTTTCGTCGAGCCGCTGCTTCACATACGAACCGGGCGCGTCTTCGATCGCTTTCATTTTGCCTTTGCCGGGAATGCGCGCCGGCACTTTGTTGCCGGCATGGCGCTCGACCCATTTTCCCCAGTCGCTCCACCACGAGCCGGATTGCTGGGTCGCGTTATCCAGCCACTCCTCTGGCGACTCCGGCAACTTGTCGTTGGTCCAGTAGCCATATTTGTCGGCCGCCGGCGGGTTGACGATGCCGGCGATGTGACCCGAGCCGCCGAGCACAAAACGGACTTTATTGTTGAACAGCCGCGCGCCCGCATAGGTGGATTTCCACGGCGCAATATGGTCCTCGATCGTCGACGCGAAATACATCGGGACTTTGACCTTGGTCAGATCGATGGGCACGCCATTTAAGGTAATGCCGCCGGGCTTGCTCAGCTGGTTATTGATATACATATTGCGCAAATAGAAACTATGCATTGCGGCGGGCATGCGCGTCGAATCCGAATTCCAATAAAGCAGATCGAACGGAAACGGGTGTTTGCCAAGCAAATAATTATTGACGACAAACGACCAGATCAGATCGTTGGCGCGCAACATATTAAAAGTGGTGGCCATCTCCGATCCTTCAAGGTAACCGCGCTCGCGCATTTTTTTCTCCAGCGCGGTGACCTGCTTATCGTCGATAAACACCTCGAGCTCACCAGGGTCGGCAAAATCGATCATGCTCGCCAGGAATGTCGCGCTCTTGATGCGGTCGTCTTTCTTCGCGGCCATATACCCGAGCGCGGATGCGAGCAGCGTGCCGCCGAGGCAAAAGCCGATCGCGTCAATCTCGCGCTCGCCGGTGGCTTTTTCAATCGCGTCGAGCGCGGCAAGCGGGCCGTCGAGCAAATAATCGTCGAACGTCTT
>JANYCE010000092.1 GCA_025360445.1 Betaproteobacteria bacterium | reverse complement strand
TTAGCGAAGAAGAAAAAACGCTGTGCATCGCGCTCGGGCAGCGGCTTGCAACAACCGCACTCAAATTATCCGCATGAACAATGCACGCGACGCCCGCTGCTACTTGCGCCGCCACCTTCACGGCGTGTTATCGACTATTTCTCGAAAGCTCGTTGGCTACCCATTCGGATCAGTCGTGCCATGCGTAACTGATCACGCCGCCAGGCCGCTGATATTGATCAGCGAACTGGCCGAACACACGAAAAACATTACAGCAGATCCGCGCGTCAGCCTGCTCGTGCGCGATGATGGCGCCTCCTCGCAGGAGGGCAGCCGACTTACACTAATCGGCGATGCGCTGCCGGCGACGGCAGACCGTCGCCTTCACGCGCGCTACCTGCGATATTTTCCCGCCGCCGAACGCCTGCTGGTACTTGGCGATTTTTCGTTCTTCACTATCCAACCGACCACGCTGCGTTACATCGGCGGGTTTGGCACGATTCACTGGGTGCCCTTCAGCGATTACGCGCCGCCCTCCAACACGTTAGCCGAATCCGAAGCCGACATTGTTGCACACATGAATGCCGATCACGACGCTGCACTGCGCACCTATTGCCGCCACTTCCGGCAACTAGCGCCGGCGTCGGTGAAGATGATCGGCATCGATTGTGACGGTTTCGATATCCGCGCTGACGACCAGGTACTGCGGTTCGACTTTGCGCAACCGATTGCGGACGCATTCACCGCGCGCGCATCGCTTAAAGCGATGGTTGACGAGGCGCATGCGTAATGCGCGCGCCGTATTACGCAAGCGTTTTAAGCCTGATTGCGCTGATTTTTCTCGGCCTCGCGTGGGAACTGGTATTGGCACCTGCGCGACCGGGCGGCTCGCTGCTCGTTCTGAAAATATTGCCGCTGCTGGCGCCACTTTTTGGCCTATTGCACGGAAAAATTTATACTTATCAATGGACGTCGATGTTAGTTCTCGCCTATTTTGCCGAAGGGGCGGTGCGCGCCTGGTCGGACCGCGGCCTGTCGGCGAACCTAGCCCTGCTCGAAACCGGTTTGGCGGCTATCTGCTTTGTGTCGTGCATCCTTTACGTGCGCGGCTCGCACAAACCAACTTGACGCGTCACAGCATGGACTTTCGCCCAGCGCCAACGCCGTCAGTGCTATCCTTTGCGCTTCCGCATTGCATTCGTTCCGGGGGTAGCCATGCCGCTAATCGCCATGACACGTGAAATGGGCTCTTTAGGTAAGGACGTTGCCAACGCCCTCGCCGCGCGACTCGGAAAACCCGTAGTACATCACGAAATAATCGACCATCTTGCTAACAAGATGCGTCTGAGAAAAAGCCACGTGGTGCGCTTCCTCGACGGCAAGGCGAACATCTGGGAGCGGCTGACGACCGACAAGACGAGCTTATCAATTTATACGGCGGACGAGACGATTGCCATGGCGGAGGCGGACGATGTCTCGGTCATCCGCGGCTGGGGGTCGGCGCATCTGTTGCGGCCAATCCAGCACGTCATCTGCGTGCGCGTGTGCGCTCCGATGAGAGTGCGCGTCCAGCGCATGATGGCGCGCCTCAATTCAGACGACGAAACATTTATTGCCAATGAGATCAAGCTGAGCGAGGAAGCCCACGCGGCCATCACGCGACGACACTTTGGCATTAACTGGCAGGATTCCGACCAATATGACCTCGTGCTCAATACTGAACGCGTTGCAATCGACGAATGCGCGCAGCAGGTGATGGGGCTGGTTAATAATCCGCAATTCCGGGAATCGGCAAAATCCGTGCAGATGCTGGCCAATCTCGCGCTCGAGACGCATGTGCGCGCCGCTTTGCGCGCCGACCCGCGCACCGATAAAATGCAGATATCGATTACGGCGGATCAGGGCATCGTGACGCTCGCCGGTATTGTCAATCGCGGCATGGACCCGCTGCACGCGTCGGAAGTTGTGACCGCAGTGTTGCGTGTAACGGAAATACGCAATCAGCTCAAGACGGCCAGCGCATAGCGGGGCAAAGTCGAGGGCTGAACGGAAAATCGCAGAAAAAAGGGCGCCCGCAGGCGCCCTTTTTTTTCGTCGCAAAAGCGCCGCCTAAAGCTGCGGATTCACACGCTCCAGCTTGAAATGCAGTTTGTTTAGCGCGTTGATGTATGCCTTGGCGGAAGCAACCACGATATCCGTATCAGCGCCCTGGCCATTTACAATGCGCCCGGCCTTTGAAAGTCGAACCGTCACCTCGCCCTGCGAATCGGTGCCGCTGGTGATGTTATTGACCGAATATAACAGCAGCTCGGCGCCGCTGCCGACGAGACTCTCGATTGCTTTAAACGAGGCATCAACCGGTCCACTGCCGTTCGCCTGCGCCGGCCGCTCGCTGCCGTTTTCCGACAGTACAATTTTTGCGAATGGCAATTCACCGGTTTCGGAATGCGCAGTCAGTGACACCAGATGATAGTGCTCGCTTTCCACATGTTCGAGATTTTCTTCGGTGATCAGCGCCTGCAAGTCCTCGTCGAATATCTCGCGCTTTTTGTCGGCCAGCGCCTTGAAGCGGGTAAACGCCGCATTGAATGCTTCCTCGGATGGCAGCTCGATGCCGATTTCCTGCAAGCGCGACCTGAACGCGTTGCGGCCCGACAGCTTGCCGAGAGTCAGCCGGTTAGTAGTCCAGCCGACCGTCTCGGCGCTCATGATCTCGTACGTCTCGCGGTGCTTGAGCACGCCGTCCTGATGGATGCCGGATTCATGCGCGAATGCGTTGGCGCCGACGATCGCCTTGTTAGGCTGTACGGGATACCCCGTGATGCCGGACACCAGCTTCGATGCGGCCACGATTTGAGTGGCGTCAATTCCGGTGTCGCACGGAAAAATATCCTGCCGCGTGCGAACTGCCATGACGACCTCTTCAAGCGACGCGTTGCCTGCGCGCTCGCCGAGACCGTTAATCGTGCATTCGACCTGGCGCGCGCCATTGAGCACCGCTGACAGTGAGTTCGCAACCGCGAGTCCCAGATCGTTATGACAATGCACCGACCACACGGCTTTGTCCGCATTCGGGATGCGCTCGCGCAGCTGCCGGATTAAACCGCCAAAGTGCTCGGGCAAGGTGTAACCGACAGTATCCGGAACATTGATGGTTGTCGCACCGGCCTTGATCACCTGCTCGATAATGCGGCACAAAAAGTCGATGTCAGAGCGGCCTGCATCTTCCGGTGAGAATTCAACATCATCCGTGTACTCGCGCGCCCATTGCACTGCGCGCACGGCCTGCTCGACCACTTGCGAGGGCTCCATTCGCAACTTTTTTTCCATGTGGATGGGACTCGTCGCAATGAAGGTGTGCACGCGCGGCGACTTGGCGCCTCTAACTGCCTCGCCGCAACGGCGCACATCTTTTTCATTGGCGCGTGCGAGTCCGCATACTGAACTGTTGCGCACGGCTGCCGCAACCGCCTTGACCGATTCGAAATCGCCGTCGCTCGCGGCGGGAAACCCGGCTTCGATGATATCGACATGCATGCGTTCGAGTTGACGCGCGATGCGCAGCTTTTCATCCTTGGTCATCGATGCGCCGGGACTTTGCTCGCCGTCGCGCATAGTTGTGTCAAATATGATTAATTTTTCTTTGCTCATGAGATTCTCCTGGATGGCGGCGACACGTGGCGCGCGCGTAAATCGTCATTAATCCGGGTTTAAAATCACCCGGCCGCACAGCAAAACTCTAAATGTAAGTAGGGGTAGTTAGCGCGCGACGCGCAGCAGCAGACCTGCCAGCGGGGGGCTGGCGGGGAGGAACGGCTTAGTGGCCTGCTGCTTGGAACTCATAAGCCCAAAATATAAAGGGTTTTAATGAGGCTGGCAAGTCGCGTGCCGGAGCCCGCGCAAGCGCCTTTTACGATCAGCAACGGCGGGACAAAGCAGCGCGATTCGGGTGCAATTCGACCCTGGTAGTGGGCTGTCGCCTGTCACGGCAGGGGGGCGGCTGGCGGCCGGCGGGCGTTTTTCCGGCGGACGAATTCCAAAATCGCGAGCACATAACCGGACAATGCGTAGCACATGAAAAGAATGAACAGCATTTCGGGCAGCGTGCTCGAAACGGCGACCAGTGCGACTACCGCCAGCACAATGGCGACTACTGCCGAAAACGACACGCTTTTGCGCGGATTGATGTCTTTGCCGCTGTAGTATTTAAAATTGCTGACCATCGTCAACCCCGCGAACATGGTCAACACCCACGCCAGCCACTTAACGTCGGCACCGCCGATTTGATGCTCGTCCAACGCCCACACCAGGCCGGCGACGACGCACGCCGCGGCCGGACTGGGCAATCCCTGAAAAAAGCGCTTGTCAGCGACTTCGAGCTGGGTATTGAAACGGGCGAGCCGCAATGCCGCGCAGGCACAATAGATGAAAGCCGCGATCCAACCGAGCTTCGCGGTCACCCACGCGCCCAACATCGGAATGTTTTGAGCGCTCGAAAAATCTTTGAGCGCCCACACATAGATTACCAGGGCCGGCGCGACACCGAACGACACCATGTCCGAGAGACTGTCGTACTCTGCGCCGAACGCACTCTGCGTGTGCGTAAAGCGGGCTACGCGGCCGTCGAGTCCGTCGAATACCAGGGCCACGAATATTGCCAGCGCAGACTGGTCAAAGCGTCCGCTCATTGCCTGCACGATTGAAAAAAAACCCGCAAACAATGCGATCGTAGTAAATAGATTGGGCAACCAGTAAATGCCCCGCCGCCGGATCCGGCCGCCCTGGCCGAGCGATTTATTTTCTTTCGGCTCGTACATGCCCATCAGCCGAGCTCTGCGATGACTGTCGAACTCGCATAGACTTTGTCGCCAACCGAAACCCTTGGTTTAGCCGACACCGGCAGATACACATCCACGCGCGAGCCGAACCGAATGAAGCCGTAGCGCTGGCCCCTCGCCACCGTGTCGCCGGCTTTTACGTAGCAAAGAATGCGCCGAGCGATGAGGCCAGCTACTTGAACGCAGGTGATGTCGGTGCCGTCCGCCGTCTTAATCCATAAGGCATTGCGCTCGTTTTCGAGCGACGCCTTCGCCAACGCCGCATTGACGAATTGGCCCGCGTGGTACCAGACCTCACGCACCAGGCCATCGGCGGGACTGCGGTTCGAGTGCACGTTAAATACGTTCATGAAGACGCTGACCTTGATCGCTTCACGCTGCAAATATGGATCTTGAGTGCGTTCGACAATCACTACGCGGCCATCGGCCGGCGCGAGCACAGCGCGCGCATCGGTCGGGATTGGCCGTGGCGGGTCGCGGAAAAACTGCAGGATAAAAAATGCGATCAGCCAGAAAAATAGCGCCCACAGCCAACCTGCGGCAAGAGTAATGGCAAGCGCAACCGCGAAGCTGCCCGCCACGTAGGGCCAGCCTTCGCGCGCTATAATCGGATGAGGGTAATTGCTCATGGCATTAAGGGTCGCGGATTGCAAATCGAGGGAACCTCGGGCGCGCGAAGCGGACCGGCGCATGGGTGGTGAGTCCTCGCCGCCCCGCCTCGCTCTCCCCGCTCCTTCATCCTAGTTTTTGCTCTGATCTACGAGCTTGTTTTTTTTGATCCAGGGCATCATGTCGCGCAACTTTGCACCAACGATTTCGATAGGATGCTGACGGCCGATCCGGCGCATCGCATTCAACTTGGCTGCACCTGTCTGGTTCTCCAGCAAGAATTCCTGCGCATACGCGCCGGTCTGGATTTCTTTGAGAATTTTGCGCATCTCGTTCTTGGTTTCTTCAGTAATGATGCGCGGTCCGCGGGTGAAGTCGCCGTATTCGGCGTTATTCGAAATCGAATAGCGCATGTTTGCGATGCCGCCCTCGTACATGAGATCGACGATCAGCTTTAATTCATGCAGGCACTCGAAGTACGCCATTTCAGGCGCATAACCCGCCTCGGTCAGCACCTCGAACCCGGCCTGCACAAGCGCTGTCGCGCCGCCGCACAAAACGGTTTGCTCGCCAAACAGATCGGTCTCGGTCTCTTCCTTAAAGGTTGTTTCGATAATGCCGGCCTTGCCGCCGCCAATCGCCGCCGCGTATGACAAAGCCATGTCGCGTGCTTTCTTGGACGGATTTTGATGAATGGCGATCAGCATCGGCACACCACCGCCCTGGGAATAAGTCCCGCGCACCGTATGCCCGGGCGCCTTTGGCGCGACCATCACGACATCGAGGTCGGCGCGCGGCTCAACCTGGCCATAATGAATATTGAATCCATGCGCGAACGCGAGCGTCGCGCCCTTCTTGATATTCGGTGCAACGTCTTCGCGATAAACCTTAGCGATATGTTCGTCCGGCATCAGCATCATGACAAAGTCGGCGCCTTTGATCGCTTCGGCGACCCCCTTGACGTTGAGGCCGGCTTTCCTGGCTTTGCCCCACGATGCGCCGTCGCGCCGTAAGCCGACCGTCACCTTGATCCCGGACTCGTGCAGATTGAGCGAATGCGCATGGCCTTGCGAGCCGTAACCGACGATGGTGACCTTTTTGCCTTTGATCAGCGAAAGATCGGCGTCTTTATCGTAATAGACCTTCATAGTTTCCCCTTTGACAAATGATGATCACCAGGCATGGCATTCGAGGCAAAAGCCCCGGGCGTTGATGCTGCCCGTCCGCACCTGGCTGCTTGCTAGATTCGTAGTATGCGGTCGCCACGCCCGATGCCGGATGCGCCGGTGCGCACGGTCTCCAGTATCGCGCTGCGATCGATGGCGCTCAAAAATGCATCGAGTTTGGAGCCGGTGCCGGTCAACTCGATGGTGTAGTCTTTTTCGGTAGCGTCGATGATGCGCCCCCGGAAAATATCGGACATGCGCTTCATCTCCTCGCGATCGTTGCCTACCGCACGCACTTTTACGAGCATCAATTCGCGCTCGATGTGATCGCCGTCCGAGAGATCGATGACCTTGACTACTTCGATCAGCTTATTTAACTGTTTGTTAATTTGCTCGATTACTTCGTCCGAGCCGGCGGTCACGATCGTCATACGCGATAAAGTCAGGTCTTCCGTCGGCGCAACCGTCAACGTTTCAATGTTGTAGCCACGCGCCGAAAATAGACCGACAACGCGCGACAAGGCGCCCGGTTCGTTTTCCAGCAGCACAGAAATAATATGACGCATCGCCGCGCTCCTTAGAGATCTTCCGAACCGAGCAGCATCTCGGAGAGGCCTTTACCCGCCTTCACCATGGGCCACACGTTCTCGGTCTGATCTGTGATGAAGTCCATAAATACCAGGCGATCCTTGAGCTTTAGCGCTTCTTTCAACGCCGGCTCCACGTCCACGGCTTTGTCGATCAACATGCCGACATGACCGTACGCCTCAGCGAGCTTAACGAAATCCGGCAGTGCGTCCATATAGGATGCGGAGTAGCGGCTCGAGTAATCGACCTGCTGCCACTGGCGAACCATGCCGAGGTAGCGGTTGTTCAGATTAATGATCTTGATTGGCAAGTGATACTGCTTGCACGTCGACAGTTCCTGGATGCACATCTGGATGCTGCCTTCGCCGGTGATGCACGCGACCGTCGCCTTTGGATTGGCTAACCGCACGCCCATCGCCGCCGGCAACCCAAATCCCATCGTACCGAGGCCGCCCGAATTAATCCAGCGGCGGGGTTTGTCGAATTTATAAAATTGCGCGGCCCACATTTGGTGCTGGCCGACGTCGGAAGTCACAAAAGCATCGCCTTTAGTGAGTTCATGCAGCTTCTCGATCACGAACTGCGGCTTGATGATCTTGTCCGTTTTCTCATACTTAAGGCAGTCGATTGAGCGCCAAACATCAATTTGCTTCCACCAGGTTTTCAACGCCGCGGCATCGGGCTTTTCCTTCGACGCCTGCAACTGCTTGATAAGGTCTTGCAGGACCGGGCGCACGCTGCCGACGATCGGCACATCGACCTTGACGCGCTTCGATATCGACGACGGGTCAACGTCAATGTGAATTATGGTGCGCGGCTCTTCAAAAAAATGTTGCGGATTGCCGATGACGCGGTCGTCAAACCGGGCGCCGATGGCGAGCAGTACATCGCAGTGCTGCATGGCCATGTTCGCCTCATACGTGCCGTGCATGCCGAGCATGCCGACAAACTGCCGATCGCTGGCCGGGTAGCCGCCGAGCCCCATCAGTGTGTTAGTGCACGGAAAACCGAGGTGCCGCACCAATTGAGTGAGTTCAGGCGCGGCATTGCCCAGCACTACCCCGCCACCGGCGTAAATCATCGGCCGCCTCGCGCTTAATAACAATTGCAGCGCCTTTTTAATCTGCCCCGCATGGCCTTTTACAACCGGGTTATACGAACGCATGCTGACCGACTTCGGGTAGTCGAATTCGGCTTTCTGGCTTGGATGCGTTATATCCTTGGGAATATCGACAACGACAGGACCCGGCCGCCCGGTGCCAGCGATATAAAAAGCTTTCTTGATCGTCGCGGCGATGTCCTTGACGTCCTTGATCAGGAAGTTGTGCTTAACGCAGGGCCGTGTAATGCCCACGGTGTCGCACTCCTGGAATGCATCCTGTCCTATCGCATGCGTGGGCACCTGGCCGGTGATGATGACAAGAGGTATCGAATCCATGTAGGCCGTCGCGATGCCGGTAATTGCGTTGGTGACCCCGGGGCCGGAAGTGACGAGTGCAACGCCGATTTTCTCGGTCGAACGCGAATACCCATCCGCTGCGTGGATGGCGCCCTGCTCGTGGCGGACCAGGATATGCCTGACTTTGCTCTGCTTGAACAATTCATCGTACAAATGCAGAACAGCGCCGCCCGGATACCCGAACACATAATCGACGCCCTCTTCCTGCAAACACCGTACAACAATCTCGGCGCCGTTCAATTCCATAGCTAAGCCTTGTTAAATTGCGGAAAAACACAGAACCGAGAACCATATCGGTACCCTATTGTTTGGTCAAGCCAAAAATCTGTTTAAACAGCATGATAACGGCATTCCACCGGCCTGAGCGCTCTCGTGTTTGCAGCAGCAGGGCGTTTTGATAAGATGCTTTGCAGTAATTCGGCTCGCACCTAACAGACTGCTTCGGTTCGGACAAAAGCAGGCCTGTTACTTCGGGGGAGGACTCAAAGGCGCAACCCGGTGCGAATTTCAACACAGACCAAGCGATGAACTGGCGAGATCCGGGAATCGCAAAGGCAGACTCCACTGGCTACCCGCAAGGAACTTGCCGACTTTTTAGCTGCAATCGAGCGCCGCGCTTATAAGCAGGCGTTTTTCGCCGCACGCGACGAGCAGGTTGCGCTGGACGCCGTGCAGGACGCAATGATGAAGCTGTCGGAAAAATACGCGGGGCGTCCGATCGCGGAGTTGCCGATGTTGTTTCAGCGCATTTTGCAAAATACTATCCGGGACTACTTCCGGCGCCAAAAAGTGCGCACGATGTGGACGACGCAAGTGTCATCTTTGGGCGGCGGCGAAGATGATGATCAGGATCCGCTTGAAACTTTGGAGGTGCAGTCCAACTCCAACCCCCAAGGCGCGCCGTCGGATCAATTGCAGCAAACCCAAACGCTTGAAATAATTGAAAAAGCTCTCCAAAAATTACCGCATCGTCAACGTCAGGCCTTCCTGCTGCGTTATTGGGAGGAATTGGACGTCGCAGAAGCCGCCACCGTCATGGGTTGCTCGGAGGGAAGCGTGAAGACTCACTGCTCCCGGGCGACGCATGCTTTGGCAGAGTTGTTGAAAGATAAAGGAGTTTCACTATGAACGAACAAGAACTTGCGGACAAAATCGTTCACCACCTCAACCGGGGGCTGGGCGCAATCAAGCAAGGCACGTCCTATCAATTGCAATCGGCGCGCCAGCGCGCACTCGACCGGTATCGCGAAGCGCCACAACCTTTGTTTGGCATGGCGTGGGCCGGGGATGCCGCATTCCGGGTCACTGAAAGCCGGTATTTCAACACGCGCTCGCTCCTCGCGCTTGGCCTGCTTATTTTGAGTCTGGTTGCGGCCACGTATTGGCAGATTGTCACCCAATCCAATGACATTGCAGAAATCGATGCGAGCCTTCTCACCGACGAACTTCCGATTAACGCTTACCTTGATAACAACTTCGAAGCATGGGCAAAGCGCTCTTCGCAATAATTTTAAGCCTCAGCTTCGTCGCCCCGGTCGTAACCGCCGCACCAGCCCCCCCGAAAGCTGCGGCTCAGCCCCAGCCGGCAAAACCTGACTGGTCGGAGCTCACTCCAACGCAGCAAATTGTGCTGGCGCCGCTGAAGGACGACTGGAAGGAGATCGATACTTTACGCCGTGCCAAATGGCTAAAAGTCGCGAAGGCCTATCCCAAGATGAAGCCCGTACAGCAGCAACGGCTGCAGGCGCAAATGCGGGACTGGATGAAGCTCACGCCGGACCAGCGCCGAATTGCGCGCGAAAACTACAAAGCCATCAAAAAGCTGCCTCCCGACAAGCGCAAAGAAGTGAAAGCGCAGTGGCATGAATATCAGCAATCGCTGGTTGCCAAACCCGATACGGCAGGCGAAACCGCTGCAACGACCGCGCCGCAGTAACCGCTGCGAAGCGCGCCCTTGACGCAAAATCCGGCGCCAGCTACCGCTGGCCTTGGCCGCCGCCTGGGAAGCATGTGTTACGAAGTGGTGCTGCTCACGGCTGTAATTTTTTTGGCTGGATGGGCGTTTCTTGCAATACAGCCATTGCTGCCAGCTTCACTCGCGCGGCCCGTAATGCAGCTTTTCCTGCTCGCGATCTGCGGCGCGTACTTTGTTTACTGCTGGACGCGCAGTGGTCAAACACTACCGATGAAAACCTGGCGCATCCGCCTTGTAACGCGCGATGGCGGCTTGCCTGCCGTGAAGCACGCGGCATTGCGTTACGTTTATGCGCTGGGAAGCATCGTACTCGGCGGCGGCGGGTTCTGGTGGGCGCTAATCGATCGCGACGGCCAGTTTTTGCATGACCGGTTGGCCGGCACCCGCATTGTCAACGTGGCGACAGCGGACATCAATTTGTAAGAGAACACAGCCAGCGGTTGATGGGCTGGCAGGTCCCCTGCGGGCTTAGCGCCGCTCGCCCCACCACATCATCCCCATCGCCAGCCCCAAAAACATAAGCGTCGGCAGGATTGCGCTCCAAAAGGGGGGCCAGTCGCGTAGCAGGCCGAGGAAAGTGAACAAGCGGCCCAGCATCCAGAAACCGATGCCGAGCATGATCCCGGCAAACACCTTGCCACCGACGCCGCCGGCGCGCTGCTGGTAATACGCGAATGGCAGTGCCAGCACCATCATCACAAGCACCGCCAGCGGATAAATCAGCTTATTCCAGAAAGCGATTTCGTGGCGCGAAGTTTGTTGATTGTTTTCGCGCAAATGCTGCAAGTAAGAATACAGCGCCCACGCCGACATTTGCTCGGGAACAAGCAGCAACACGGTCAATAATCCCGGTTCGAGCACGGACCGCCAGTTCGCTTCGGCCGTGCGGCTGACCGTCGTCGCCGTGTCATCAAAATTGGTTTGCTCAACGTCGCGCAGCAGCCAAATATTGTTTTGCTGATATTCGCCGCGTCGGGCAAGACTGATGCGGCGCAGCCGGTGGTCGGCATCGAATTCATAAATCCGCACACCCACGAGCACCGACTCGGGCAATACCTGCGAAACATTCACAAAATTGCGGTCGTCCTTGACCCACAATCCTGAGCGGAATTCCTGTGCAATTACGCCGGTGATAGCTTTCGCGCGCAGTCGCTGCGCAAATTGCTCTGCTGGCGGCGCAACAAATTCGCCGATCGCAAAAGTCAGCACCGAAAACAGCAGCCCCACCCGCACCAGCGTAAATGCCATGCGGGGGATCGATACGCCCGAGACCCGCATGACCGTATATTCGGAATTAGCGACCAGTTGAGCGATTGCGAAGAGCGTCCCAATGAGCGCCGCGATCGGGAAGAGCTCGTAAATATGCCCCGGCACGCTCAATAGCACATAGGCAAGTATATGCAGCAGCCGGTAGCCGCCCTTGCCAAGCTCGCCGAGCTCATGAATTAAATCAAACAACGCGAGCAGCATCAGAAGCGCCGCAAATACAAGCATCGTCGAGGTGGTTATCTCGGACGCCAAATACCGCCGGATGATTTTCATTTAAATAAACGAACCACCGAGAAGAGCGTCATTCGGCGGGCGAACAGCAACAGGAGCAGTGCAATCATTGCCGCATGCACGCCGAGCACGCCAATCGGAAGACTCACGCGCTGCTGCGCAATCCAAGCCTGCGTAATGCTGATTACGTTGTTGTAGATCATGTAAATCAATATTGCCATAACCAGATTCAGCGATCTGCCCGCGCGCGGATTTACAAATGAAAGCGGGATTGCAAGCAACGCTAAAATCAGGGCCGACAACGGCAGCCCTATACGCCACGCTAATTCACCGAGATTTAGCGGCGTCGGGTCCTGCAGCAGGGTGCGGGTCGGCAGCGACTTGGCCGATGGCGCGGCGGCCTTGGCGTCGCGCGTTTCGATACGCATTGCGTAGCGTTCGAATTCACTGAGTTTGTAATCGGTGGTGCCCGGGGTTCCTTCGTAGCGACGTCCGTTAAGCAGCACCAGGAAGCGATCGCCATTGGCGGCGGTTTCGAGAAAACCGCGCTTGGCCACCATCACGCCGGCTTTCTGATGTTGCGTGCTGCTCACGAACACATTGGCGACCATGTTCTCGCCTTCGTTCACATTCTCGACGAAAAAAACCCGGTCGTTTTGTTTCGACTCGCGGAAAACGCCGGGCGTCACCTGCGAAGCATCGTCACGGTTGTCCATGTAGGTTCTGAATTCTTCGCTCTTGGTAATTGCCCACGGCGACAGTAAAAAACTCAGCAACGCGACCAGCAACACGATCGGCAACGCGAACGACATCACCGGCATGATCCAGCGCGTCGGGCTGAGCCCCGCGCCAAACCAGACAATCATTTCGGAATCCCGGTAAGCGCGCGACAACGTCATCAGCACCGCAATGAATAGCGTCAGCGACAACAGCACCGGCAGATAGTTAAAGGACGTTAATGCGAGCAGCGAAAACACACCGGCGAAGGTGATCGAGCCGGCGGCCGCGAGTCCGAGAAAGCGCACCAGCTGCGTCGTAATTGTTATGCCAAGCAGCACTACGAAAGTTGCGATCGCGGTGCCTGCACATTCGCGCACCAGAGAATTATGAAATATTTTCAAGCGGTCGCGCTTTGATTTTTGCCTCGATAGCGAAGATAATCACCGATTGCCTTTGCAGCAATTCATCCTCGGGAGATCGGCGTGGAATTTAGCATAAAAAGCGGCAGCCCGGAGCGCATCCGCACGGGCTGCATCATCATCGGCGTGTTTGAACCGCGCAAGTTGACGAGCGCGGGTGCTGCGCTCGACGCCGCATCGCGCGGGCAGCTTGGCGCAGCGATCAAACGCGGCGACATGGAAGGCAAATCAGGCACGACGTTAATGCTTCAGCAACTCCCCGGCATCAACGCTGCTCGCGTAATGTTGGTGGGCCTGGGCCACGAGCGCGAATTCGACGACGGAAAATTTCGCCAGGCCGTCCGCAAAGCTATCACTGCGCTCAAACAAACGGGTGTGACCGAGGCAGTGCTGTGCATATCCACTGATGTGAAGCCACGCAATTTAGGTTGGCACGCCGCGCAGTCAGCGATTGCCGCGGCCGATGCAACATACCGATTCGATCGCATGAAAAGTAAGCAGGAAATGGTGCGCGGGGTGCGTCAGCTCACATTGCTGGTCGCGGACCGCGCCGATCTCGCCGCCGGACAGGCCGGTCTAAGACAGGGCGCCGCAATTGCGCACGGCATGAGTTTGGCCAAAGATCTCGGCAATTTGCCGCCGAATGTGTGCACGCCTTCCTATCTCGCCGACGCGGCGCGTGATCTCGCGAAGCAATACAAGCTTCAGGTTCAGATACTTGAACGCAAGGACATGGAAAAGCTCGGCATGGGATCGCTGTTGTCGGTCGCTCGCGGCAGCCATCAGCCGCCGAAATTGATCGTACTTAAATACAACGGTGGGCCGCGCGGCGCGAAGCCGTATGCGCTGGTCGGTAAAGGCGTCACCTTCGACACGGGTGGAATTTCACTCAAGCCCGCGGCCGAAATGGACGAAATGAAATACGATATGTGCGGTGCCGCGAGCGTGCTCGGCACCTTGCGCGCAGTCGCTGAGCTTAAGCTGCCGATTAACGTGGTGGGCGTGATTCCGGCTACCGAAAATATGCCGGGCGGGGCCGCGACGAAACCCGGTGACATCGTAACGAGCATGTCAGGGCAGACCGTTGAAATTCTTAATACGGATGCCGAAGGCCGCTTGATTCTGTGTGATGCGCTCACTTATACGGAACGCTTCGAGCCGCAGGCCGTTATCGATATCGCCACATTGACCGGCGCGTGCGTCATCGCGCTTGGCCACGTGGCGAGCGGTCTTTTTGCCAACGATGAAGCTCTGGCGCAAACACTGCTCGCAGCAGGTCAGACTTCGGGCGACCGCGCGTGGCATTTACCTTTGTGGGACGATTATCAGGATCAGCTCAAAAGTAATTTTGCCGACTTCGCAAATATCGGCGGGCGGGCGGCCGGCAGCGTGACCGCCGCGTGTTTCCTGTCGCGCTTCGCCAAAAAGTTTAAATGGGCCCACCTGGACATCGCCGGCGTCGCATGGAAATCGGGCGTTGCGAAAGGATCAACCGGCCGGCCGGTGCCGCTGCTGACGCAATTTTTGATCGAACGCGCGACGAAGGCGTGAACCGTCAGGGCCTCGAACACAGGCCGAAAATGCCGGCGATAAAAAGCTTGAATTGGGTGGCTTTTGACTCAGATTGATTTTTATTTTCATGTTGAAAACAAACTGCAAATGGCGTGTGCGCTAAGCGCCAAGGCGTGTGCGCGCGGAATGCGCGTGCTAGCCTATTGCGCCGATGCTGAAGCAGGGCTCAAATTCAGCCGCCTGCTCTGGACCGCGCAGGCGGTTAGCTTCGTGCCCCATTGCACGCCGGACGATCCGCTCGCGGCCATGACGCCTGTGATCGTCGATCACGAAGGCGCCGAACCACTACATGACGAAGTGCTGATTAATTTGCGGCCGGAGTGGCCGCCTTTTTTCAGCCGCTTCCAGCGCCTGATTGAAATCGTAAGTCTGGATGAGGTCGACCGCAGCCAGGCGCGCGCGCGCTTCAAGTTTTATCGCGACCGCGGCTATGCGATTCAAAATCACGACCTTTCCAAGAGCGCTCAGTAAGCGCGTCGAGCCATGAGCGAGCCAGTCGATAGCGAAGATACCGGCACCGATGCAATACTTGGGCGCGCGGATGCACTGCTGCAGCGATACCGTGCCACCTCGAAGCCGCGCGCTGACAGCGTGGCCATACCCGCTTCCACTGCTTCACCCGGCGAAAATTTAGACGATTCAGCGATACCAACGTTGACGGACATCGTGGCGCCGTCATTCATCCACCCACCTGCCGCCCAAACAGTCACGACAACAGCCAACGCGCCTGCGCACAGCGGTGAAATCATTTCGCGCGTGCAGGCACAAAACCTTGAGCACGGGGTCTATCAAAAGCTGAAGCAGGAACTCGACACGCAGATCGCGCAGGTCTTGCAAAGCCGATTCATGCCGGATGTCGCTGGCGCGCTCGATCGGGCGCTGCACAAAATCAGCGCGGATCTCAAAACGAATATCGACACGATGGTGCGCACATCGATCGAGGAAACATTGCAGGGACAGATGCAACACTTACGACTACCGAATGCGGAACCGGTTGCCGAGCCGGCAGTAACGCAGACAATGCCCGCGGCAATGGCGGACCCCGCAGCACCCGCCACTCTGCCGGAGCTCGCCAAGAGCTTTGAGCCGCATGCGATTGAAAATCGCTGGTATTCCGAATGGGAGCGCGGGGGTTATTTTGCGCAGTCCGGCGACACTTCGCGGCCCGCCTATTGCATTCAGCTACCGCCGCCGAATGTGACCGGCACCTTGCACATGGGGCACGCGTTCCAGCAGACGCTGATGGACGCGCTCGTCCGCTATCACCGCATGCGCGGTTACAACACCAACTGGGTGGTCGGCACGGATCATGCGGGAATTGCGACGCAAATCGTCGTCGAGCGTCAACTTGAAGCACAGGGAAAATCGCGCCACGCCATGGGCGCAACACCCGGTGCTGCAAGAGAAAATTTTATCAAGCGCGTGTGGGAATGGAAACAAGAATCCGGTTCGACCATTACGCGCCAGATGCGGCGGCTCGGCACATCCGCTAACTGGAGCTATGCCGACACGGAGGGCAATAACAGCGGCTACTTCACGATGGACGATAAAATGTCGCGCGCCGTCGCCGAAGTTTTCGTGCGCCTGCACGAGGAAGGCCTGATTTATCGCGGCAAGCGGCTCGTTAACTGGGATCCGGTGCTGGGTACCGCCGTGTCCGATCTCGAAGTCGACAGCGAAGAAGAAGACGGCAAAATCTGGGAAATTAAATACCCGCTCGCGGATGGCAGCGGCGCGCTGATCGTTGCAACGACGCGGCCGGAAACCCTGTTGGGGGATGCTGCGGTTGCCGTAAATCCTGATGACTGGCGCTACCAGCATCTGATCGGAAAACAGGTTCGATTGCCGTTGAGTGAGGTGGACGGAAAAGCGCGCACGATACCGGTGATCGCCGACAGCTATGTTGACCGCGAATTTGGCACCGGCTGCGTCAAAATCACGCCCGCCCATGATTTTAATGATTACCAGGTGGGTTTACGCCACCACCTCGAACCGATCAACATTCTGACGCTGGGTGCTAAGGTCAACGACAACGCGCCCGAGCCGTATCGCGGCCTCGATCGTTTCGACGCCCGGCAACGCGTGCTCGCTGACTTGACCGCGCAGGGATTACTGGTCTCTGAAAAGCCCTACAAGTTACGCGTGCCGCGCTCCGGCCGCACCGGCGTCATCGTTGAACCCATGCTCACTGACCAGTGGTACGTGAAGATGGACGGACTCGCCAAGGCCGGCCTCGATGCGGTCGCCGTCGGCTCGGTCAAATTCTTTCCTGAGCATTGGACTTCGACCTACAACCAGTGGCTCGAAAATATTCAGGACTGGTGCATTTCGCGGCAGTTGTGGTGGGGTCATCAAATTCCCGCCTGGTATGACGACGCCGGCAATATATACGTCGCGCGCACCGAGGATGAAGCGCGTGGCCAGGCCGCGGCAAAAGGCTATCGCGGCGAATTAAAACGCGATGATGATGTACTCGACACTTGGTTTTCATCAGCGCTGGTACCGTTTACTTCGCTTGGCTGGCCGGATAAGACTGAAGACCTCGATGTGTTTCTCCCCTCATCGGTGCTCGTCACGGGCTTCGACATCATTTTCTTCTGGGTCGCACGCATGATCATGCTGACCCTCTACTTTACCGGCAAGGTGCCGTTCCGGCATGTCTACATCAACGCGCTGGTGCGTGATGCCGATGGCCAGAAGATGTCAAAATCTAAAGGCAACACGCTCGATCCGCTCGATTTGATCGACGGCATCACGCTCGACGCGCTGCTCGAGAAATCGACCGTTGGCCTGCTGCGAGCGGAGCACAAGTCCAAAATCGATAAATATTTGCGCAAGAATTATCCGAACGGCATTCCGGCGTTCGGCGTAGATGCGCTGCGGTTTACATTCGCGTCACTCGCGACATTTGCCCGCACGCTCAATTTCGACCTCGGCCGCTGCGACGGCTATCGCAATTTTTGCAACAAGCTGTGGAATGCCACGCGCTTCGTGCTCATGAATTGCGACGGCAAGGATGTAGGGTTAGACGATGCTTTAGCGCTCGAATACTCGCCGGCCGATCGCTGGATTGTGAGCCGCCTGCAGCACGCCGAAGCGGAAGTAGCCAAAGGATTCAGCGACTACAGATTTGACAATGCGGCGCGCGCGATTTACGAATATGTATGGGAAGAGTATTGCGACTGGTATGTAGAACTCGCCAAAGCGCAGATGGCCGGCGGCAACGAGGCGCAACAACGAGCAACTCGCCGCACGCTGGTGCGCGTACTCGAAGCGACTCTAAGGCTGGCCCATCCGATCATTCCGTTTATCACCGAAGAACTCTGGCAGAAGGTGGCGCCGCTCGCGGGTAAAAACGGCGCGAGCATCATGCTGCAGCCGTACCCCGAATCAGCCGCCGAGCGCATCGATGAGAAAGCCGAGCAGCATGTAGCGTTGCTCAAGCAATTGACGAACGCCTGCCGCACGCTGCGCAGCGAAATGAATCTGGGACCGCAACAAAAAGTACCGCTACTTGCGCAAGGCGATCGCATGACACTTGCCGCGCTGGCGCCATATCTAATGCCGCTCGCCCGGTTGTCGGAGGTCACGATCGTCGACGAACTACCGCAGGCCGACGCGCCGGTCTCGATCGTGGACGACTTCAGGCTGATGCTTAAAATTGAAATCGATGTGGGCGCCGAGCGCACGCGGCTCACCAAGGAGATCGAACGGATCATCGGCGAAATCGCCAAAACTGCCGGCAAGCTCAACAATGCAAATTTTGTCGAGCGGGCGCCGGCCACCGTGGTCGACCAGGAGCGTCAGCGTCTGGTGCAATTTGAAACTACCGTCGCCAAACTGCGCGCCCAGCTCGAACGATTGGGTCCTTAGGGTGATTCACGCGCTTCGCGCGTTCCGCTACCGTAATTTCCGGCTGTATTTTTTTGGTCAATCGCTGTCGCTGCTCGGCACCTGGATTCAACAGGTGGCCATGAGCTGGCTTGTGTACCGTCTCACCGGCTCGGCTTTTTTGCTGGGCCTCACGGCGTTTGCAAGCCAGATTCCCATTTTGATTTTCGCGCCATTGGGCGGCCTGTGGGCGGATCGATTTGACCGCCGCAAGCTTTTGATCGCAACGCAAGCTTTGGCACTCGTGCAAGCGATGGCGCTCGCGGCGCTCACTTACGCCAATCTGCTGGAGGTGTGGCATCTCCTCGTAATGGCGGTGCTGCTCGGCATCGTGATGGCGACTGACACTCCGGTGCGGCAATCTTTCGTATCGGAGCTCGTGACGTCAAAAAGCGATTTACCCGGCGCCATCGCGATGAATGGTTTCGTTCAAAACGCGAGCCGCATGATAGGCCCGAGCCTCGCCGGCCTGCTGATTGCGGTATCGAGCGAAGCGTTCTGTTTCCTCGTCAACGGCGTCAGCAAAATCGCGGTCATCGTGATTGTTGCGCTGATGCAAATCGATGTCCGTGCGATCAAGGCCGCGCACGCGCCAATGCTGCGCGGGCTCAAGGACGGCGCGCTCTATGCAGCTAGCCTGCTGCCGGTACGACTTTTATTGCCCATCGTTGCGCTCATCAGCTTTATGGCGACGCCGTACCAGGCGCTGATGCCGATTTTTGCGGCGGAAGTTTTTCAAGGCGACGCGCGCATGCTGGGCTTTTTAATCGGCGCGGCCGGCCTCGGCGGCTCGAGCGGACTCATCTATCTGGCGTCGCGAAGAGATGTACGCGGGCTCGCTCGCCATATCGTGTTCGGCGCTCTTTTGACCGGCTTGAGCCTCATGGTGTTCGGTGAATCGACGCTGTTGTGGCTGTCATTGACGGCGATCATGTTGACGGGCTTTGGCATTATTTTGGTGGGCATGGGCACGAGCATGATTTTGCAGACGATAGTCGCAGATGAAAAACGCGGGCGCGTAATGAGCTTTTTCACAGTTGCATTTCTCGGCATGAGCCCGCTTGGCAGCTTCGTGGCCGGCGCCCTCGCGCACAGAATCGGCGCCGGGCATACGCTCTTTGCCGGCGGTGCCTGTTGCGTCATCGGCGCCGCCCTGCTGTGGCGGCAATTGCCGCGCCTGCGCGCGAATATGCGCGAAACGTACGCGAGAATCGGCGTCTCCGACGGTTAGCCGTACCCCCTTGGCGCCACGGCGCTCGCATCAGATTGCGGCGTAGAACTTCAGGGATTACACTGGAACGCACGGCTGGGATTTTTCCATATGGACATTGTGGCGCCCATAGCAATGGCGGCGGGGCTCGGGTGGGCGAGCGGCCTGCGGCTTTATGCGGTTTTATTTTTTATCGGTGTGCTCGGCTACTTCAGTTTTATAACGTTGCCACCCAACCTGTTTATTTTGAGTCATCCGGCGGTCATGCTGACGACCGGGGCACTGTTCGTATTTGAGTTCGGCGCGGACAAAATCCCGGGTTTTGACAGCATCTGGGACAGCTTCCAGACTTTTGTGCGCATACCCGGCGGTGCGCTGCTCGCGGCGGCCGCGGTCGCCGAGCATAGCGCAGCCTATGCGCTGGCCGCCGGTCTGCTCGGCGGCACTTTCGCGGCGGGTGCGCACCTGACCAAAGCCGGCAGCCGTGTGCTTATCAATACCTCGCCGGAACCCTTCAGCAATTGGGCGGCTTCGCTGGCCGAAGACACGCTCGTGGC
>JANYCE010000349.1 GCA_025360445.1 Betaproteobacteria bacterium | reverse complement strand
ATCAATTCGACGACGCGATCACGCACCGTGCCGAGATTAGTCGCGGAATCGAGCGCCTGCTTCAACGCAGTGCGCTCCGACACAGTCATGTCGAGCTTGTCGAGACGGTCGCGGGTCGCCACCAATGGTTCGACGAGACTGCGATATTCCGTGAACACTGCGTCGCGCTCGGCGCCTTCGGTCGCGCCGAGCAGTCGGTATAAAACCTGCTGGCGCTGCTGACTCGCATTGAGCAGCATAGTGAGCAGCTCCGCCTTTAGCGTCTGCTCGCGCACCAGCGTCTCGATGCTCTGGTTGATTGCATAAATCCGCCAGATGCCGAGCAGCGTGATGGTGATGATCAGCACCAGCAGTGCGCCAAAACCCGCGGTCAACGCCTGTCTAGAGTTGGTGAAAGAAAACGGCTTCAGCATGGCGCCAAGCTTACCCGATTGCGTCCTGGAGTTGGCTGACCGCTGCCCGCGCAGCCGGGTCCTGGCGGTAAAAATCTCTAAGCTGCGCATACAACGCTGGATAAGCGTCAAGCACCGTGCGCGGCGTATCAAAAAATGCCTCGCTTAAAACAGCAAAAAATTCCGCCGGACTTTCCGCCGCGTAAGGGTCTATCTCGACTTCTTCATCGGCCTCGATGCGCCGGCTGAAGTCACCGTACGCCGAGCTAAATACTTCAGACCATGCCTGGCGTGACATATCAGCGTGAAGTGGCGGATAACCGTTGGCATCGCCGTTCAACATGTCGAGCTTGTGCGCAAACTCATGGATCACTACGTTTTCGCCTTCTTCGGCGGGCGCCACGTCCGCCCACGACAAGATGACGGGCCCGTGCAGCCAGGCTTCGCCGGCCCGCGGCTGGCGGTCGACATGCACCACGCCTGCGTCATCGGTGTATTCGATCGCCGGCACAAACTCGTCGGGATAAACGATGATCTCGACCCAGCCGCGATAAAAGTCGATGTCGAGGTTAAGGATGAGAACGCAGGCCTGCGCCGCAATCAGCAACTGCATTTCCGCGTCGAGGTGGAGGCCGGCGGCGCCGCGAATCGACTTGTCGTGCAGGAACAGGATTACGGTGTCGCGCAGCCGGCCGCGCTCGTCTGCCGTCAGTCCGTCCAGCAATGGCAGGCGCTCGAGCGTGCGCTCCCACAGCGCGGCGTCCAGTGCGCCGCGCTTGATGATGCGTTGGCGCCACCAGCGCCGGATCGGTCCCGCCACTCGGATGGCCTGCGCGATCAGGTGTTGTGATTTTCGACGACGCCGTCCGCTGCGTGCAGCTGCGGCTGCTCCGCCGCGCCCAGTTCAACCCGTTCGATGCGCGCGAAACGCTCGCTGATTTTGCGGCTGCTGACGTGCACGTCGTCGACGTCGTTCTTGGCCTGCTCGATATGGCGCGCCAGATTGTCCATGCGCGACTGGAAGCGGCCAAAGTCGGCGCCCAGCTTATGCAGTTCATCCTTGATGATGTGAATCTGCTTGCGCGTCTCCACGCTGCGGATTACGGACTGCGCGGTGGTCAACACCGCCATCAACGTGGTCGGCGACGTAAGCCACACGCATTTCTTTTGCGCGTAGTCGACGAGATCGCGATGGCGCGCGTGAATTTCCGCAAACACCGCTTCAGCCGGCAGAAACATCACCGCGCCGTCATTGGTCTCGCCGGGAATAATGTATTTGTTCGCGATATCGTCGATGTGTTTGCGCACATCGAGCTTGAACGCCGCTGCGGAAATTCGCTCGGCCCCGTCGGCGAACATGCGTTCGAAGTTCTCCAGCGGAAACTTTGAGTCAATCGCTATCAAGCCGGTTGGCTCCGGCAGCTTGAGCACACAGTCGGCGCGTCCGCCGCGCTTGAACGTATATTGAAACTCAAACGCAGTTTCCGGCAGCGCATTGCGCACGATCGCTTCGAGCTGCACTTCGCCGAATGCACCGCGCGAGCGCTTGTCGCCAAGCAATTCCTGCAGGCTGACGACGCTGCCGGTCAGGATCTCGATTTTTTTCTGCGCTTCGTCGATGGTCGCGAGCCGGGTCATCACATTGGTGAATGTTTCGTTGGTTTTCTTAAACCCTTCGTCGAGGCGCGCGTTGACCTTGCCGCTGATTTGCTCGAGTCGTTCATCGATCTTGGCCGTCAGCAACTGCGCGGTTTCAGTGAGCTTCACCAGCATCGCCTCACGACTCTGGCCCAGACTCTCGGAGAGCGCGAGCCGCAAGCTGTGCAGCGTGTCGCGCGTCTGCTTTAGTTCGTCGGCGGTCGAGTTGCGCAGGCGCTTTGAATTATTGGTAAGCGCGGTGGCAAGGCGGTCTCCCTGTTTGAGGAGGCCGTCGTGAAAA
>JANYCE010000312.1 GCA_025360445.1 Betaproteobacteria bacterium | reverse complement strand
AATTCGGCGCAATGCCCGCCTGGTTATTGCGCCCTACGATTTCTGGCCCGCGCCTTGTTTGCCGGAATGTGGACAATACGCACAATTCATCTTTCTAACCGATACGGCTTCCTAAAGATTTGTAGATACCTATGCTTATAGAGCGGGCTTCAGGCGGCTTTGACTCCGACCGGTTGATGCGTGACTTCGCCCGTCACAGCATCAATTGATATGCCCGGTTCGGCGCTAATGACATTAGCACGGGGCAGGCACTGTTCAACGGCGCTTTTGAACTCCGCCCACGGCCGGGATGTCACGCCCATCATGCGGTGAAAATGGTCGTGCGGCGGGACAGCACCACGATTTTTGGATTCAGGGCAGCGGCGCCGCGCGCGACGTCAGCCACGAAATCGAGTTGCATACCGGCGAGCAGCACATCGGTACGGTAGCGGTTGCCGATTTCCGTGATCTCGCGATCGGTCATTTTGGTGTTGAATCCCTCGTTGTAATTGAGCACCGTCAGGCCGTCCGGCATGGCTGCGCCACTTGAGGTAATCACATAAGGCCTTATGACCGATTAC
Organism: Betaproteobacteria bacterium; assembly: GCA_025360445.1. Taxonomy (GTDB): domain Bacteria; phylum Pseudomonadota; class Gammaproteobacteria; order Burkholderiales; family SG8-41; genus PALSA-1004. The sequence continues at coordinate 8,381 of JANYCE010000312.1, read as the reverse complement.
CGTTGCGCCGCTGCGCCTCACCACGTGAGGGATATCCAGATAGTGCTCTTCGTGGCCGTGAGTTCCGCACACGACCGTGGCGTGCGCAAAATCTTCCAGTCCGAACCACTGCGCGCCGCAATATTTTCGATAGAACGGGTCGAAGAACAATGCACCCTGCGCGGCCTCGATCGACAGCGCCGACCAACCGAAGTACCGAACCGGTGGATTCAAGATTGCTACCGTCGCATGGCGTTATTTAAGTTCGACCACTGCGTCGACCTCAACCGCAGCGCCTGCCGGGAGCGAAGCGACCCCCACTGCCGCGCGCGCATGGCGGCCCGCGTCACCGAACACGGCGACCATCAGATCGGATGCGCCATTCACGCACTTCGGGGCATCGGTGAATTCAGGCGTCGAATTGACAAAGCCGCCCAGCCGCAAGACGCGCGCCACGCGGTCGAGATCCCCGCCGCAAGCTACCTGCAGGTGCGCGAGTATGTTCAATCCGCATTGCCGTCCCGCGGCATACCCTTCGTCAACGGTGACCCCGGCGCCGAGCCTGCCGACGCACGTCAGCTTGCCGTCCTGGAACGGCAATTGGCCAGAGACGTATACAGTCTTGCCGCTTATTGTATAACCCACGTAATTGGCGACCGGGGCGGCCGCCGCTGGCAGTGTAAGGCCAAGTGCGGCCAGTTTTAAATTTGCCTGGGACATCGTTCGTTGCTCCTGTGAAAAAAAATCGCGCGGCATTTTCGCTCACCGCGCGCAGTTTGGGGCGGGCGGTAACCTCGACTACCCGCTTTGCGATTGGCTGCGGGTTTACTTGCGTGCGCCCTCGCCGCGAAACGTGGTCGGCACGCGATCCGTCTTGATGCGTTTGCCACCCGGCTCAAAGCCCGCGCTGTTGCGGAAGATATTCGGCTTGCGATAAATCGCCAGAATAACGCAACCTTCCGCGCTGTGGGTTTCGTGCATCGAAGTGGGCTTACGCCACACGTATTCACCAGCGCGCTGGTCGTTGTCTACAGTCCCCCGTCAGCCGCTGTCTGAACGACGCTTTCCACCATGGCGATACTGCCGGGCACCCGCTTGTGCCGTTCGTCCGGGTGCCACCCCGATACCAGCAAAAGCACAAAAAAACCGACGACGTAGGCGACGGCGATATACCAGCCGTGCTTCAACCACAGGCCGACTGATCTGGCCTCCGGGTACATATTGGCCAGCGCTACGCCGGCCGACGAACCAAACCAGATCATCGAGCCGCCGAAGCCAACCGCATAAGCCAGAAAACCCCAGTCATAGCCGCCTTGCTTGAGCGCAAGGGCCGTCAACGGAATGTTGTCGAACACCGCCGAAACAAAACCGAGGCCCAGCGTGGTTTCCCAAGATGCCGCCGGCAGGTTGTCAACGGGCATCAGCGATGCAATCAACACAAGTGACAGCAAAAAAATACTGCCTTTGACCGCGCCTGGAACGACTTGCCAATCCGGCTTGCGCCAGGCGGCAGTGGAAAAAATCACCGCCCAGACCGCTGCGCCGATAAATGGAAAGCGTCCGGACACTGCTGCAAAGCGCGTGTTGACGAGTACATTGACCGCGATTGCTGCGACCAGTATCAACGCAACGATTCCGACACGGTCCCAGTCGATGCGCACGCCGGCGGCCGAGTCACGGCTGATCGGTGCATGGCGGTGCTGTTGAATCGCCGCCGGAATCCCGAAAATAAACAGCGCGACCACCGCCGCGACATACGCTTCGAGCACGTGCAACGGACTCACGCCGTCGATCCACATCATGGTCGTCGTTGTATCGCCGACCACGCTGCCTGAACCGCCGGCGTTGGATGCAGCGACGATCGCCGCGAGATAATCGATGTGCACCTTGTGATTGAATACCGTGGCCGCGATAGTGCCGCCGATAATAGCGGCGGCAATGTTGTCGAGAAAACTCGACAACACGAAGATCATCACGAGCAGCAGGAAACCGCCCTTCCAGTCAGCGGGCAGATATTTCGGCAGCATCGCAGGCACCCTGCTCTCCTCGAAATGCCGCGACAGCACCGCGAACCCGACGAGCAGCAGAAAGAGATTGCTCAGAATCACCCACTCATGACTTAGGTGAGCGCCAAAGCCTGCCCAGCCGCCGCCGCTATGAAAACCGGTGAAAATAAATTTGTAGCCGACGACTGCCGCGACCCCGCCGAGCGCGATGCGCAGCGTGTGATGGTGAAATACCGCCACTCCGAATAACGTCGCCACGAACAGAATGAATTCGACCGGAACGCCGAATAGCGCGGATTTACTGTCGATGCCGGCGGCTAGCGCAAGCGAGCCGTATATCGCAAACCAAAGCGCAAGTGCGATCTGAAATTTGATCCGGTGCGCGCTGACGCGATGAGCAGACACGGGGCGATCCTTGGTGGATAAGCGCAGCGATTTTACCATCGCATAGCGACCGCCCGTGTTTACAGCCTCTCAGATATCAACTCTCAGCGCTCAACGCGTACGTCATCACGTGAGGACGTACGCGGGGGCCCGCATCAAGCGGACCCCCGCAGTTCATTGTGTATTTAAAGCGCTGCTCAGCCTAGATCGACCGGCACGTACAATTTGGCGTCTTCGCGCTGCACTAACAGGGCCACGCGTTTGCCGGCGCTGGAAACAAGCTGCCGCAACTGCGCGACGGATTTCACCGGCGTGTTGTTGACTGACAGAATCACGTCGCCCGCCTGGATGCCGGCAGTCAGCGCCGCGCCGGTTGCATTTTCGACGACCACGCCGCCGGCAACACCGATCTGCTTACGCTCTTCCGGACTGAGCGCGCGCACCGCCACGCCCAGCCGGCCTTGTTCGATCGCCGAGTCGGCTGCTGCAACTTTATCGGCCTTCAATTCGCCGACCGTAACATCAATCCGCTTGGCTTCGCCCTTGCGCACCACGTCGAGCTTGGCAACCTCACCCGGCTTGGTATTCGAGACGAGCACCGGCAACTGCGCCGAGGTGCTAAGTTCAGTGCCGTTGTAGCGCACGATCACATCACCGGCTTCAATCCCCGCCTTCGCCGCCGGGCTGTCTTTCTCGACTGCAGTCACCAGCGCACCGGCCGTTTTCTTCAGCCCGAACGATTCCGCCAGCGCCTGGTTAACGTCCTGAATGCCAACGCCCAGCCGGCCTCGCGTGACGCGCCCTGTCGCAAGCAACTGGTCCTGCACTTTGAGCGCAACGTCGATCGGGACCGCGAACGACAGGCCCTGATAACCGCCCGACCGGCTGTAAATCTGCGAGTTAATACCGATTACTTCGCCCTTCATGTTGAACAGCGGGCCGCCCGAATTACCCGGGTTGACAGCGACGTCGGTCTGAATGAAAGGCACATAGGTGTCACCCGGCAGGGCGCGCGCTTTGGCGCTCACGATTCCCGATGTCACCGTATTGTCGAAACCGTACGGCGAACCAATCGCCAGCACCCATTCGCCGACCCGTACATCGTCAGCCCTGTCGATTTTTACAGTTGGCAAATTAGTCGCATCGATTTTTATAACCGCGACATCGCTCGGCTTATCGATGCCCAGTACTTTGGCCTTGAACTCGCGTTTGTCCGTCAGCTTGACAGTCACCATGGTGGCATCCGCCACGACGTGGGCATTGGTCAGGATGAGTCCGTCGCTGCGCACGATAAATCCAGAGCCCAATCCCTGCACGGGCGTCTGGTCGCGCGGTACCTGCCCGCGAAACTGACGGAAAAATTCATAGAACGGATTGTTCGGATCGAGTTCCGGGACCGCGGCTGCTTTATCAGCTTTACCGACCACGCTGACGTTGACCACCGCCGCACCGCTCTCTTCGACAATGCTGGTGAAATCAGGCACCGCCACACGTGCGCCCGGCTGCGGCGTGGCTACCGCGGGCGCAGACGCTGCGCCCGCCGCGCTCGCGTTGTAAGGCGCGACTGCCTGTTGGCCGATATAGCCGCCCGCCGCGGCGCCCACAACAACGCCGGCGACGATCAAACTGCGAAATATCATGGTGTGTTTCATTCAGCGCTCCAGATGGTTAATGGCATAACGGGTGTGGCATAACGGTGGTGATCAATTGCCGTGTAGCCTAAAGACTTAACCTTAAGACAGACTTAAAACGAATAAGTGCGTGACACAACTCCAGCAGCGCGAGATTTAAACGGACTTGAACCGCACCACGACTTTGAGACCGTTTCGGTTCGGCCCTTCACTTAGTTCGACTGTGGCACCGTGGCGCTGGGCGATTCGCTGAACGATGGCAAGACCGAGGCCGCTGCCTTCCACTCCGCTTACGGCGCGGCGATAAAAACGATCGAATACGCGCGCTCTTTCACCAAGCGGAATACCAGGCCCGGTATCGGTTACAACGCAGACCGGGTGTAGGCCATCAACACCCACCGCAACGTCAATTGCGCTGCCGTGTGGCGTGTACTTGACTGCGTTGTCGATCAAATTGGCGAACAATATGCGCAAAGCATCGCTGTCACCGGTGACCGTCACCGGCGAATCCGCGGACATGCCAAGATCAACACCTTTGGCTTCGGCGAGCGGCGCATGCTCCGCCACTACTTCGCGCGCAATTGCAGTCAAGTCGACCACTGCCATCGGTTGTTCTGCGGCGCCAGGTTCACTGCGGGCCATCGTCAATAGTTGCTGTACGACGCGCGATGCGCGCTCGGCGCCCGCTTTGAGTTGCACAAAGGCCGTGGCCCGCTCGGCCCCGGTAGCTGCCTTTTCGGCGTTCTGAATTTGCAGATTGACGGCGGTCAGCGGCGTGCGCAATTCGTGTGCCGCATCGGCAATAAATGCTTTTTGCAAATTGAGCGCGCCGCTCAAGCGCGCGAGCAATTCGTTGAGCGCAGTAACGAGCGGAGTAACTTCGTTTGGAACCGGCGCGACCGGCAGCGGTTCAAGTGCGTCTTCCGTGCGCCGGTTAAGCGCGGCAGCCACGTCTTTCAGGGGCCGCAGTCCGCGACTCACCGTGATCCATACCAGGCCTGCCAGAATCGGCAGCAAAATGAGCAGCGGCAACATCGTGCGCAAGGCGATGCCCGCGGCAAGTTCGTCGCGCGCGCGAAGCGGCTGGGATACTTGCACCACGTTGCCGTCGATGAGCGTATTGAAAACGCGCCAATCCCCGCGCGGCGTGGCGACCGTTGAAAATCCAAGGTCGAGTCGTTGCAGTATCGGCGAGCCCGGTCGCGACCAATAGAGTTGAACACCCACTTGATTCCATATCTGCACGACTACTATATCGCCGTCGATGCCTTGCTCGCCTCCTTGCGGCGCTGCTGCCTGACCCACTCCCTGATGCGGAAATGAAGCCGCCATCAATTGAAGCTGGTAATCGAACAGCTCCGCCGCTTCGATGCGTGCGCGGGTGTAGACCGCCAATGCCGCGATCAGCGTGGCGAGCGCGAGGCCGGCCAGCAACCAGACGAGCAACTGGCGGCGGATCGAAGTCATCGGCAGCAGACGGTTAGCATGCTATGAAAGTTTCCTGGGAATCATGTAACCGACGCCGCGAATATTCTTGATGAAATCAGCGCCGAGCTTTTTCCGCAGGCCATGAATGTACACTTCGACTGCGTTGCTTTCGACTTCCTCATCCCAGCCATAAAGTTTTTCTTCCAGCTGTTCTCGCGACAATACTGCGCCGGGCCGTTCGAGCAACGCCTCGAGCACTGCCAGTTCGCGCGCCGACAACGTAAGACTGCGGCCGCTTAGCGTCGCTTCGCGCGTCGCCGGGTTCAGCGTCAAATCGCCGCAATGGATGACTGTGTCGGCCCGCCCCGCCTGCCGGCGCAGCAACGCACGAATACGCGCTGCCAGTTCGTCGAGGTCGAATGGTTTCACCATGTAGTCGTCGGCGCCGCTGTCGAGTCCCTTGATACGATCGCTGACAGAATCGCGCGCAGTCAGGATAAGCACCGGCAGGTGGTTGCCATGACGCCGCAGATTGATCAGGATTTCGATGCCGTCTTTTTTCGGCAAGCCGAGATCGAGCAACAACAAATCGTACACGTCGTTGGCCAGCGCCAGCTCGGCCGCGCGTCCATCCTGCACCCAGTCGACCGTGAAACCATCGCGACGCAGACCGAGGCGCACGCTCTCGCCTATCATTGCATCATCTTCGACGAGCAACAAACGCATGACACTCCTGAACTCGATTCTTTGCAGGCAACAGCCCGCGGAATGCGCAGCTTAAGCGCGCACGCTTAAAGCAGTCTTAAGGCTTAGTCCTGCAGAAAGGCCGCGTGCGCGACCGCGAATTAATTTGGCACGTCTCATCCAACCAGCACGATGTGCACGCGATACGGTCCATGGGCGCCAAGCACCAGCGTTTGCTCGATATCGGCGGTGCGCGATGGGCCGGAAATAAAATTCGCCGCGCGCGGCATGAAATTCACCCCCCGTTCATCGCGCAATAGCTTCCACGCGTCCTCCATGCTGCGCACCATGCGACCGGCGCGCACGACCGCGATATGCGTTTCCGGTAATAAGCTGTTGGTTGCCGGCGTGCCCGGCCCCGACAGGGTCAGCAGCGTGCCGGTCTCCGCGATCGCGCAGAACGCGCCGGTAATTCCCACGAGGTCGGAACCTTCGGCGGCGCGCGCCTCGATGTGTATGCCGGCCGCCTCCCATTCAAGTTCAAAAAACTCAGGCCAGCACACGGCCGATTTGGGGAGATTGTTTTGCTCAAGATACCGCGCAATCGCAGGCGGCACTTCCGCCATGCCGGCAACCTGGTCGACGGTCGTCGATAGCCTGAGCGCGCACGCCATGAAACCCGCGATAACGTCCGTGGTCTGGCTCGGACGCGGACCTTCGGGATGCGCCCGGATGTGCGCGGTCACTGCCATGCGCTCGTCCGCGCCGGGCGCGCCATTTCGACGTTGCGCAGCGCGGATGCGGCTGAGGATGTTGTCGCGTGCGCTCATGGCGGGGATTCAGGAATGAGGGGTGAGGAATGAGGAGTGAAGAGTGAAGAGTGAAGAGTGAGATTTAAGGCACAGCAAGCTGCTCAATCATTGATACTCACTACTCAATCCTGCTTTTTTAGCCCAGCGTCGGCATGTTAAAGCCCTGCGGCAACGCGTTGGCGTCAGGCCAGCGGGTGGTAACAACTTTGTTGCGCGTGTAAAAGCGCACACCCTCCATGCCGTGAACATGCTGATCGCCGAACAGCGAGTTGCGCCAGCCGCCAAATGAATAAAACGCGATCGGCACCGGAATCGGCACGTTGACGCCGACCATGCCGACTTCGATTTCGCGCTCAAATTTGCGCGCCGCGCCGCCGGAGCGCGTGAATACCGCAGTGCCGTTTGCGTATTGATTCGCGTTGATCATGGCAATTGCCTCGTCGAGCGATTTGACCCGCAGTACGATCAACACCGGCCCGAATATTTCATCCTTGTAAATCGTCATCTCCGGCGTCACGTTGTCGAACAGCGACGCGCCAAGAAAGAAACCATCCCCTGTGTTCTTGAACGTGCGCCCGTCGAGCACCAGCTTTGCGCCTTCCGCGACGCCCTTGTCGACATAGCCCGCGACCTTGTCGCGATGCACGCGCGAGACCAGCGGTCCCATGTCCATTTCCTTGCCGTCGACCTTGCTGTCGCCGGCGCCGATTTTTAATTTCGACGCTTTGTCTTTCAACTTTGCGATCAGCGGGTCGGCCGCCTCGCCCACCGCGACGACTGCCGAAATGGCCATGCAGCGCTCGCCGGCCGACCCGTACGCGGCGCCAATCAGCGCATCCGCGGCGAATTCAAAATCAGCATCCGGCAACACAACCGCATGGTTTTTAGCGCCGCCCAATGCCTGCACGCGCTTGCCGTTTTTTGCAGCCGTCTCGTAAATATATTTAGCGATCGGCGTCGAGCCGACAAATGAAATCGCCTTGACGCCCGGATGATTGAGCAGCCCATCGACCGCCTCCTTGTCGCCATGCACGACGTTAAACACGCCGTCGGGCAAGCCGGCCTGCTTCAACAGCTCCGCCATCAGCATCGATGCCGACGGCACTTTCTCTGACGGCTTCAACACAAACGTATTGCCGCAGGCGAGTGCAACCGGAAACATCCACAGCGGCACCATCACCGGGAAGTTAAACGGCGTAATGCCCGCGCACACACCGAGCGGCTGGCGCACCGAATGGCAATCGACGCCGGTGCCCACTTCTTCGCTGTATTCGCCTTTGACGAGATGCGGTATGCCCATCGCGAATTCAACGACTTCGACGCCGCGCTGGACCGAGCCCGCCGCATCAGCGAGGGTCTTGCCATGCTCCGCCGTGATCAGCCGCGCAAGTTCGTCCTTGTTCGCATCGAGCAATTCACGAAAGCGCATGAGAATGCGCGCGCGACGCAGTGCCGGC